>JBDTWP010000271.1:0-9702 GCA_040006615.1 Ferruginibacter sp. | reverse complement strand
ATCCTTTTGAAGTGGCAGTAATATCCAATGCTGCAGAGGGATCGGGTGTGTTGGTTCCAATGCCCACGCCTTGCGAAAATGAATAATAAGAAACAAGAAATAAAATTGGTAAGAAAAATAATTTCTTCTTCATAAATAATCTCTTTGTTTGAATAATTAATTAAAGTGAAACGCCCCTGATATTATCCCGGACCCGCTTTTAAGAACTGTATCTCTTATTAGTGAAAAGTTTGAATACTATCACCGGGGCATGTTCCTATAAATTTCAAGTGTATTATTTTCTTTAATAAACGAAAGCACAACTTCCATTTCGGCTTTTTCTACTGTTCTAATAGCCGGGAGAATTGCTGTAGCTATTAATTCCTCAATTTTTGCCATTATAAACTAGTTTTCATAATTATTGATAATTTGACTATTCTTCAGAGTGGTTCCTTCCCCGCTCCTCTTATGTTCCTCTGAATAAGGTTATGACACATTTGCAAATATTACCGGAACCAAATCCTGGCTATTTTTTAGCACTTGTATTTGGCTATGCCGCAATAATATTTTTTGTAATTGCCTCCTTGCCTTCGCCAGGTTTGATTTCGATGTACCTATGGAAATTCCAAGCTGTTCTGATATTTCCTCATGTGAAAACCCATCAATTATAAAAAGATTAAAAACAGTTCTGTAACCAGGTGTTAATTGCTGTACTGATCTTATAAGCTCCTGATAAGAAATTCTGTCAAGTGCATCTTCACCAGCGGCTGATAACTTTATAATTTCATTCTCCGCTTCCCTTTTAAAATAGTTCTTATGGTTTTTACGAAAATGGTCAATAGCAGTATGTATCATTATTTTCCTCAGCCACGCTTTAAAGGAACCCGCCACATCAATATATGCAGGTTTATAATGGTAGAGTTGTTTAAACATCTTCAGAAAACCATCATTTAATATTTCAGCCGCATCGTCACTATTTGCATAGCGTTTACATACTGCCATTGCATAACCATAGAACGACTGGTAAATTTTTTTCTGGCTCGCCCTTTCATTGAAAGTATATCTTTCAATAAGTTCACTCAGTTCCCAGGCCGGCAACAACCTTCTTTTTTGGCTTACTGAATAGTAATCATTTGTTGCCTCAATTAGGGCCGGTGAAAAGCTGTCTGTAATATTGGTGTTCATAATGTTTTCTTATGTTATTAGTTAGGTTTTAAAAATACGTCTTGCAGCAAAAACTCATTCTCCCAGGTTTACCTTTAATAGATAAGCCATCAATAACCCATGCGCTTCTTTTTGAATACTGATCACCGCATTTGAATCAGGGGCCTGGGAAAGACAAAAAACAGATCCGGCTTTTTCATCTACCCAAACTATCATGATTTTGATTTTTAAAAAGTAAAAACATCTTTTGTTTTCAAATACAAAATAAAATGTTGCTTTGCAGTTATATTTTAGATGTTTCCCCCATTTTGTAATTGCGTAATCCCCATTTTATAACTATGGAACCTATTGAACGGGTAGATTTTCTTCCCTTATTGCAAAGCTGTTTCAGAAAAATTCTTTCATGAGAAGGACATTGCAAACTCAATCTTGAATTGGTTGACCTTCAAATTGCTCAAGTGGCGTAAGTTCAATGGTAGTTTTCGATTGAAATGCCAATATTACCGGCAGAATAACTACTGCACGCAAAAGCATCATAGAATTACAAGCGATGAAAGCATCCCGTCTTAGGCGGAACGGCAATGCAATGAAAAGATGAGCTGATATCAATCGTGGTTATATAAAAACAGAAATACCACCTCATCAATGCCACCCTGTAACGTACATAAAGCCTGAACCAGTAATGAAGTTTACTGAATTATTTTTTGTGGCTGTCAACGATACCCCAAACTATTATAGTAAATACAATAAGAATAATCACTGTAAAATAAAATACTATTCCAAAATGATTATCGCCCGTCGGGTTTTGAATCGGTTGGGGATCGAATCCTGTATGGTACAAATGTTTATCTAACCAGTACAAAGGTTGTGCATCTGATGCATAACATTTTGAAAGGCCGTCAAAACAATTAAACCACAAGGAAATAAAAACCAATTCATAATTCAACAGGTAAAATCTCAGGAATAGAAAAGAAACCTGAAAACAATTTTATGCCAGGATTACCATGAAAGCACCTTATCAGCACCAAGCATATTTTATTGATTGAAATATTTTACGACTAAACTCTAGTTATTTTTACAGGCTGTAACTTTCTCTACTCTACAGCTATCGTTCATAATGCAGCTGGAAATAAGAAATATAATTTTAAAACATTAAAGTGGAGACTAGATTTTGAAATATTTTTTTGACAAATAACTTCCCTGCAATGATGCAATCAGGATTATCGGCGACATAATATTTTGTTTTAGTTAAATTGATTTTGGGTTGTATTTGCCGTCAGTATTTTCACCAGTCATACAGTTTCATTTATACCATTAGCGGCATACAACTACTTTATTGTTTCACTATCTGCATTCTCTTTTTTATCTCTCCGTTGTTTCAGCTTGCGAACAGGCGATAAAGTCCTTTTGAAAGAGATTTTATGTAAATATTTAGTTGATTGCCACCCTTCACAAGCATTGCATTTTGCATTTTTACAAGAGCACCTTTGCTGTCGAAAATATTTATGATAAGCTGAGATGCTTTGCTGTTGACAATATTTACGGTTGCATTGTCAGTGACCGGATTTGGCCAAACGCTGAATGCAACAGCAGCAGAACACTGTGATTGAACAATACCCGTAAAATGCACTCTTCCATCCGGATCATATTCTGCAATACGGTAATTGTTATCAGGCAAAAGATTATTATCTGTAAAAGTATACCTTCCTTCTCCGTTACTGTCGCCTGCTACAGGCAGGTTACCAATCACCATCCAATGAGCACCATCACTGCCTCTTTCAATATCAAAATGACTGCTGTTTTGTTCCCGGGCAGTTGTCCACTTTAGTCCAACTCCAGTCGTTTCACATTTTGCATTGAACGAAATAAAACGTACTGGTAAAATGATGTTTGGGGTTTTTACATACAACCCATCATGTTTTGCTAAAAACAGTTTGTTGTTGAACTCAATGATGTCCCAAGCATACCCGGTAGGGAGAAACTCTACATTCGTTGCCCATGTGGTGTTAACCGCCGCATTCTTATTACGTTGCTGTATCCAGGTGCCTCCGGCAAAAAGATTGGTGAGCGTATAATAATTAACTGACCCTGCATATATATTCCTGTCAGCGCCAACATGGGTACCTGCCTTATCTTCAACCCAGCTTAACCCTGCATTATCGCTTCTTATAATCTTGTTGTCCCTTACAGCCCACAAGGTATCGGCACGATTAATCATCCTGTTAATTTGCAAGCCGGGATGCCGCCGATTGTCAAGGTAATATTCCTCTTCCCATTCGTTGCTTGTGAAATTGTACCGGTAGTAAGTGCCGTCTGTCCCTGCGCCTGTTATCAAAAACCTGGGCGAACTAATTATATTTTGGGCAACATAGGCATAAAAGGGCAACGAATTAGTAAATGGTAACCAGCGGTTTGTATTTGTATTCAGTGTATATATTCCGTCACCAAATGTTGCTGCATAGAGGACGCTGTTTTTAACAGCAAACCTGCTTGCATTTACGGCGCTAAATGAATTGCTATGCCAGGTTACCCCATCATCGGGGCTATTAAAAACAGCAACATCATTTGTGCCGATATAAATTTCATTATTATAAAACTCCATGGTGCTTAAGTGAACAGGGATATCACTTATACTCGTGGCATTCCAGGTAAAGCCATCTTCGCTTTTGCAGATAATATTAGAGTCGGAAGCTGCATAGAGTTCACTGTTATGAACAGCAAGGGCAATAATATGGCTTGTCGGAATCGCCGCAATTTTGGTCCACTGTGCAATTACAGCGTTTAGGCAAAGCAAAAAGACAGAAAGGAAATAAATTATTTTCATTTTTCCATTTTAATAATAAATGCTTCTAAATTAAGTGGCCTGGGTTCGTAATTAATATAATCTTTCATCACTACCAGGTGCCTCGTGCCGGCATTGCTAATATCATTTACACCTTCAGCCAACAAGCCATCACTGGCAATGATCCGCCGGCCTTTAAATATTTTCATCCGCAAAGCTCACACCTACAAAGGAGAAGCTTCCGCCGACAGTACTTGCGGGCGTTCCAGACATTATTCTCCCTGTTTTATTTTTATACTTTAACTAATGCAGCGATTCTTAAATTATGCCACTTTATTATCAAGCAGACTCTGTGTATTTTCTTTGAAAGAAAATGTTACAGAATTAAATCGTCACTACAGCATTGCCAGCCAATTTACTTCTTAATAAATAGCGAAGCCGGTTTAAACTGTGTTATGATTTGCGCTTTACCATTTGTCTCCATACCTCCATTTCCATATCAAACATTCTTATCAGTTTAAAATCATCCTTATTTTCTACATAAATAATATAAGTTGGTACGCCATCTGAGTCAGGTATTTCCAGTTCTTCCACCAGGACAATGGAATAATCATAATATTTTCCTTTCACTATTTCTCTAGTTTGATTCAGCATTTTTTCTTCGGTGTAAGTTTTCACACTGCCAGACCAATTTCCTTTCGGTGTATAGAAAATTTTATTTCTGATACCGTTTGAAACAAATTGGGCAACAAAGCCATTCCTGATTTTTTCCCAGCTTACGGCTACAGCATCTTTATATTGCCCGGAAAACCTTTTCAGTGCTTTGGGATTAATCCCTTCTAAATCATTCAGCGGGTCTGGGGTGATTACTTCTTTTTCTTTTTTAATAGTTTTTTCAAACTCCGGTTTGCCAGAATTAGCTTGTAACTGAGCGTTTACTACATTCATTCCGGCGAGTGCAGCCACACAGATAGCTGCTAAACGCATAAATACTTTTTTCATTTTAATTGTTTGATTGTTTAATTGTTTATGAATTGTTTGTTTGTGTTAACTTTTTTGCATTATTCTGTTGCTGTATGTAAAAAGGCTGTGAATACTATAAATAAATAGCCCGGTCATTCAGCATAGGATCAGGATTGTTTAATTCGAACATTAAGATATCTTCTGTCTCATTTGCAAAATAAATCCTTGTTCTGCGGAAGTATTTAAGGTGGTTTCCCCATTTTACAATTATAGCATCCCTATTTTATTAAACGGCACGGTCCATTTATTGGGTGAATCCAAAAAAGCGGATAGGTCAACAAATTTCAAGTCTAAGGATATTACATCGCCCGGTTCATAAAGAGCTCACCAGGTTTATTCTTTAAAAACATTAGTTGTTTACTCTTCCTCTTTCTTCATCAGTTCCTGATTTTACTTTTACTGATTTCATTCTATTGTTGCCAAACTTCCTGGTGTAAGTGAGCCTTATATACCGGGTGTTAAAGTCATAGTTAAAATATGACTCCACATTATTTTGCAGCGAATGCGTTTTGATTTTCCAATACCCTGAATGGAGAATGTCGTCTATGGCAAACCTTAATGTTCCTTTATCACCAAACTTCTTTTGAATGCCGACATTGAGCAATGTGACAGGTAGATACACTGAAATCCCGGAAAATGATTTTGAGTAATAAATACCTGTAATTTCAACAGAAAATTCTTTGGGTAAAGTTAATGCGTTAACCAGGTTAACATTAAATCCGTATAAATGAAATTTGACATTGTGTTGCACACCTGAAGTTTGCGCAACCTGGTATTGTGCATTAGGATTACTTTGTACCTTCCACCAATTTGTTATAATGAACGACCGCGAATAAGTTAAAGACGTTGTGTTTAAATATTGCAGGTTTAGCGCCCGGTAAGTAAGATTGTTTGTGATGCTATCCACCCCTGGCTGCCATGAACTGATTTCGTTTTTTGAATGACTGAATTGTAAGGACAGGATCGTTTCTTTTGTATGATACCCGATTTTAAATGCGTCAGAAATAGCTGGATACAATGAAGTGTTGCCAGCCGAAAAAGTATTGGGTCCCCAGAAAAATACAAACGGCGCAATGTCATTGTAAGTAGGCCTTGTTATTCTTCTTGAATAAGAAACCTGAACATCATTCTCCTTACTAAAATCTTTTTTTAGGAATAGACTTGGAAATAAATATCCATACTTCCTGTTGATAATATCCTTCTGCGTTGGTGTACTGATTGAAGTATGTGTGTATTCGTACCGAAGGCCGCTGTTAATTTGCCATTCACTTCCAATCTTCCATTTTGTTGAAATATATACCGCACCTGTTTGCTCTCTCAACGTAGAGTATGAAGTAAAATTTGAGTCTATTGTCCACACCCCGTTTGTCCATTTCTGCGCTAAAACATTATTGTCAAGATGTGATGCCACAGCTTTAATTCCTGCATCCAGTGAAAATGAAGGAGAATGAGTATACCGGTAATCTGCCTTGGCGATATAAAACCGGATAGGGGTAGTTTTATTCAAATCAATTTTTGATAGTTGAGTCAAACCATGTTGCTGATAGAAAATATTGTTATCATAGTTAGATGGATTATCGTTGTGATAATAGAGATAATCGAGGTTAAAACTGATGTCGCTTTTTGAATTGATCTTCGTTTGCACCGCTATTCCTGTAGTTGCACTTTGCCAGATATTTGATTCATGAATATTCATGTGTGTAATAATATCAGAATCGCTGGTAACATGATTGTTATCATTTGTAAAAGCAGTCATGTCCCAATTTCTTCTGTATCCAGTCCATGAAAAGTCAATCAGTGAACGATTGCTAAGTTTGAATTCTATACCGGCATTAAGGTTTTGCTGGTTGGTTATATTTTCACGGTGGCTATAATCTTTTACAGATTGCACATCAGCACTGTTAAGTGATTGCCTGTCCATTTTCGAAATGTGCAGGTTGTGGTTTCTTGCAAACGAGTAATCTAAAAAGTAAGAAAACCTTTTGTCTCTGTGGCTGAGGTTAAAATTTCCACCCAATCCTTCTGCCCATCTGTAACCGGCGGTTAAACTAAACGAACCACTTGTACCAAAGTCAACATTTCCTTTCATGGCAATGTTGATGATGCCTGCATTTCCTTCGGCATCATACTTTGCCGGGGGCACAGTAATGAGTTCTATTTTTTCAACATTTGCTGCGTTCATGCCATCCAGCATTTGCACCGTTACATCTAGTGGCACTTGCATCATTTTGCCATTAATCATTATTCTAACGCCATCTTTTCCATTCATGGAAATCGTATTATTTTGCCTGTTCACCACCACTCCGGGCGATTTCTGGAGCAATTCCAAAATGCTATTGCCAGATGAAGTGATACTGCTTTGAACATTCACTACAAGCCTGTCAGTTTGCTGTTCAAACAAAGGCTTTTTAGCTTTTACAATTACTTCATTCAAATTAGTGGTCGCTTTTTCCAGGGTGATGGCGGGCAGAACAATATTTTTTTCTTCCACCAGAATATCGGGTAAAATTATTTTTGAATATCCCGCTACTGATGAAGATAGCTGGTAATGGCCGGGGAAAATATTTACAAATATAAATTCTCCTTCCTTATCTGTTACCACCCTCTTTTCCACGGCTGAGTCTGATGCAAGTAGCAATACTGTTGCAGATGGTAAATTTTGCTGCTGGTCTTTTATTTTTCCTTTGATGTTTGTCTGGCCAAAAGAATAAATTGCCGGACATACTAAAGCTAAAATGAGCGCGAGCTTTTTCACGATGATTTTATTTTATATTTGATTGTTTAATGATGCACATAAAATAAAATCCAACCAGTGAGCGCATAGGCCATACTGGCTAGTTTTTTATTGTTTGTTACGTGAAATCATAATCCACCACATTAAAGAGCTCTCCGGCACTGCAGGTATCTATGTGCCAGGAGTTGCCTACAACATCAATGGCATAGCGAAAACTAACGACTAAATCCGATTGGGTTGTAACCGGAAGCCATTTTTTAATTAAATGGCCTGGGTTCGTCATAAATAAAATCGTCCATCACCACCAAATCTTTGGTGCCGCCATTGCTGATATCTTTTACACCTGAGCCGAGTAAGCCATTACCTTCAGTAATCCGTACTTTGATAATCTTTTCATCTGGAAAATTCACACCCAGGAAAGAAAAGCTTCCGGTTGCAGTTCTTACTGGTACTTTATATGTGCCAAGGCTTTTGCTGCCGCTGAAAAATTCAAGCGAAGTGGAGTTGGCATCATCAACATCGGTAAATACTGCACCAAATCCTTTTACATACGCGTCTGTGTTGGTGCCAGGAACTTTAAAGCTCACTTCGGTTACGTTGTTGCCCATGTACACAAATAATTTTTTCTTACTGAAGGTCTCAAACGTTGTGGCATACGATGGCTCTACCTCAGTAAAATCGGTGCTATCAACCCTAAAGCTGGTACCGGTGTTTTGCAGCAGCAAACCACGTTTACGGCCGTCTGGTAAAGCGGCATCGCTGGAACCAAAAAAGTCGGATGGGAAATTATTGGCATTGGTAAATGTTGCCGGCACCGCATCCCAGTTAACTTCCCTGCGGCCACCGGTTACACCGGTAGTGCTGTTCAATTGATTGCCGGCCAGCAGGCGATACTCATTCATTTTTACTACAATGCCGAGGCTGTCGCCGCTTACTGCTTTCACAACAGTGTATATTGTTGCAGGCGGATAGTTTGTGTTATAATCCTTTTTGCAGCCTGTTGCTGACAGGATTATTGCAGCAGTGCATGTTGCCGCATTTGCAAGTTGTTGAAATTGTTTTTTCATTTTTTCAGTTCGTTATTTATTAATGTTTTCTTTGTAATAAGTGCAGATGGATATTTACTACGCCCTGTATACTTTTCTAATTCTATTCCCCCTGTTTTACGCTCAGTATTTCCACAGGTATCAATCCGTGTGCTTCCTTATGAGTTTTAATAATTGAATCAGCATCTTTCGCTTCAGACAAACACATTACCACACCTGCTTTCTCATCCACCCAGTAGTTGATAAAGTTTACGTCATACTTTTGCTGAACAGCCAGGTCTTTTTGGTGAGCACCAGCCACATCCTTTGCAGTAACTTTTCCTGCACCCAGTTCATGAATATCAAGGAATAATTTTTTATGTCCTGTTAATGTGGCGGCTGAACCATCGGTCACTTCAAGCGTATAGCCGGGTAATAAGCCATGAGCTTCGGCATGTGTTTTTCTTATGGAAGCGGTATCGATGGATGATGAAAGGCAATAAACAAGTCCCTTCTCTTCATTCACCCAAAAGTTGATAAAGTGTACCCCGTATTTGTTTTCCACTTCCAGGTCTTTAATATGTGCAGCTGCAACATCTTTAAATTTTACTTTACCTGGTGTTAACTGGTGTACATCTATAAATAGTTTCTTATCATTGTCTGCGACGCTTTGGTTTGTTTGCGCTGAAACGTGAAGAGAAAAGAAACCGCAAATAATGAACGGTAATACTGAAAAATTGATTTTCATAATTAATAGCTTTAATTTTGTTTTTTAATTTTGTTTCAAATGCAAAACAACCATTTATTGTCTTGCAGGTTGTAAGGGTGTTTCCCTATTTTAAAATTTAGTATCCCCATTTTATAAATTTTCAACATGGAGCTGATTGAAAGAGATAGTTTTATAGCATTTCTGCAAAAACAATTTGAAAATATTGCGGCGGGGGAAGGACATTGTGTATTTGTAACCGGCGAAGCTGGTATCGGCAAAACATCAC
>JBDTWP010000270.1:0-9718 GCA_040006615.1 Ferruginibacter sp. | reverse complement strand
ACAATGGAACTATTACAAGCAACGGGACCCTGAATTTTATTCCCAGTTCATCCGCTACGGTAAATCTCGGAACTAATTTTTCCAGTACCGGCAGTGTTTTTTTTGGAGGTGCAGGCGCACTGACCCTCGCCGGTACCCCCATTTCCTTTAATAAAGTAACAATCTCTAATACAAACAGTGCAGGAATAACCCCTTCCTCTGACTGGAATATTACAAATAATTTTACCGTTAACAGCGGTTCAATTATGAATGCGGGTAATCACTCCTATTTGGTGGGTGGCAATATTTCAAACAGCGGAATAATTAACGGCGGAACCTCCACCTTTACCCTGAATGGTTCTGCCACACAGGATGTTTATTCCCTTTCCCCTTTTAATAATCTTACGATCAATAACACGGCGGGTGTGGCCACGCAATCTTCTAATGCGACCGTGAATGGCGTATTGAATTTTGTAAAAGGAAAAATACAAACTAACACAAATCTTCTTATCCTTCCATCAGCAGGAACCATTACCGGCGCCGGACAAAATACGGGCTGGGTGAATGGGAAACTAAAGAAGTATATAGCAACCGGGCCTACCGCCAGGACCTTTGAGGTAGGTGATGCAGTAAACTATACCCCTGTTTCCATAGCATTTTCAAGCGTTACTGCAGGAGGGGATCTTACCGCATTCGCTACAGTGGGCGATCATCCCAATATCAACGGTTCCGGAATCAACCCTTCCAAAAGCGTAAACAGGTTCTGGACACTGATCAACAATGGAACCGGCTTTAACAATTATACCGCCACCTTAAATTTTGTGGCATCGGATATCGACGCAGGAGCCATCGCATCCGCTTTTAATGTGGGGCTATACAATGGTGTTTCATGGGTGTTTCCCGTTACTGCTTCACCCAACTCAACCAATATCCAGGTCACGGGTGTTACCGCAACCGGAGATCTTGCAATAGGACAGGTTTGCAATGTGAGTACCAGGATATCCTATCCGGCTTCTCCATTTTGTTCAAATGCGGGAACAGGATTAGTCGTGTTAACCGGCAACGGCGGCGGCGCCTATTCTTCTACCACAGGCCTTGTGATAGATGCTGCTACAGGAGCAGTTAATTTATCATCCAGCATAACAGGTTCTCATGCGGTAACCTATACACTGGGGGCCACCGGCGGATGTCCTGCTTATATAACTTCAGCTAATATTATTATTTCGGCTGCACCTTCAGCCACCATTTCGTACCCGGGCAGCCCCTATTGCAGCTCGTTGGGTACGGCTGCCATCACCCGTATCGGTACATCAGGCGGCACATACAGTTCTGCAGATACTTTATCAATTAATGCTGTTACAGGTACTGTTAACCTGGCAGCCAGCAAGGCAGGAACCTACACAGTTACCTACACTGTTGTTGCCGCAGGCGGATGTACAACTTATTCAACCACAACAAACATTACGATAACTACCCGACCCTTTGCAACCGGAACCTATGAAGGCAATCCTTATTGCTCCAACGGCGGAATTGCATTTCCTACCGGGTCATTTGAAGGATTGTTAGGGACACTGGGTTCTACAGCGGGTCTGTCAATAGATCCTCCGACCGGTGTGATCGATTTAGCGACAAGTATACCGGGTATTTATACCGTAACTTATACTGTTCCGGCAATGGGAGGATGTGCTGTTTACACCAATACCGCAACAGTAGCGATTACCCAGGCACCTTCGGCAATCATCAGTTATGCGGGCACCCCATATTGCTCCGGTGCAGGAACCGCTTCCGTAACTTTTACAGGAACCACAGGAGGGGCCTACTCTTCAACACCTGGTTTAAATATAAACCCGGCTACAGGAGATATTACTTTAGCAACAAGCACTGCAGGTACTTACACGGTTACCTATTTAGTTGCGGCAGCAGACGGGTGCGCTTCAATTAGCGCTACAGCAACTGTTACTATTTTTGCACCTTCATCAGCAACCATCAGTTATGCCGGGACGCCTTATTGCTCCAATGCCGGAACTGCTTCTATAACAAGAACCGGAACCGGAGGAGGGACCTACTCATCAACGGCAGGATTAACTATTAATTCCACAACGGGAGACATTACCTTAGCATCCAGCACAGCAGGTGCTTATACGGTTACATATTTTATACCCGCAACTGGCTGTCTGCAATTTACAACCACGGCACTTGTTACAGTATCGGCATTGCCATCAGCAACCATCAGCTATGCAGGAACTCCATATTGCTCAAATGGGGGAACAGCTTCTGTGACAAGAACCGGAACAGCCGGTGGTGCCTACAGTTCAACGGCAGGGTTGACTCTAAATCCAGGTACCGGAGCCATCACATTAGCAACAAGCATTGCCGGCACTTATACGGTTACTTATACCATGGTAAACGGCGGATGTATTATTTTTGCAAACACATCGGTTATAGTAAACGCTTCGCCGACCGTTTCCGGCACATCAACCGCAACCTGCGTAGGAGGCAGCACAGGAACGATAACGGCTACGGGGGCGGGTGGTACCACGCCTTATACATATAGTTTAAATTCCGGCGCATACCAGGCCTCCTCCACATTTTCCGGTCTGGCTGCAGCTACTTATACACTTAATATAAAAAGCAATTCAGGATGCATTGTTTCCACGACTGTAACTGTCAGTCCCTATGCTACCTCGGCAGACGACCAGAATGCTACAGCGACCAATACATGGGTTGGCCATATATATGATGGAATAAGTTTTACAAATTATATTGGCCACTTCACGGAAGCAGAAACTTTTAACGAGGTGTTTGGAGGAAGTACCACCTGTTTCAATGTTGTTTCAAATTCAGCCACAAGATCAATTTATACTGAAACGTTTTCGGTAAAATACAGGATGACTTCAACCAGGAAGGGTTTATTCGTGGTTGACCTGGGGTCGGATGACGGCAGCCGTTTAACTATCGGCACGACAACGGTGTATGACAATTGGGTTTTGCAATCCTGGACTTCAAGGCCAACTGTTTTGATTAGCCTGAATGGGGCCAGTCCATTGCTATACGAATTTTATGAGCAGGGCGGGGAGAACAGGCTTGTGTTTCAAAATCTTACGCTGCTTTTAGCCAATTCACTATCAACCAATGTTACCCAAAATATTTGTATGGGTAACCTGGGTTCAGCAATCAGTGGTGATATTTATGGAACTTTGCCACCAGGAATAACATTGTCCGGCACAGGTTACCAATGGACTTATAGTACTACACCCGCAGGTACAAGGACAAATATTACAGGCGCTACCGGCGCTTCGTATATACCATCAACAACGATTGCACCATTTAATTCACCCGGAACTTATTATATTTATAGAAATTCCATACTAACCAGTAATAAAAATATTTCACCAAATCCTTATGTAGCAACCAATGAATCCAATGCAGCCACTTTAACTGTAGCTGCGGTTTCATCAGCAACAATTGGTTATTCAGGCAGTCCTTATTGTTCTAATTCGGGAATTGCTTCCGTAACAAGAACAGGAACAGCGGGCGGAACTTACACTTCAACTACAGGATTAAATATCAATTCAGGCACGGGAGATATCACTTTGGGAACAAGTACAGCAGGTGTTTACACAGTCACTTATACTATGGTTAATGGCGGATGCACTACTATGGCAACCACACCGGTTACAGTTACTGCAGCGCCTTCTGCAAGCATCAGTTATACAGGAACACCTTATTGTTCAAATGCAGGAACAGCAACAGTTACAAGAACCGGAACGGCAGGCGGAACCTATTCTTCAACTGCGGGGTTAAGCATTGACCCGATCACTGGCGTTGTTAATCCCGGTACAAGTGTATTAGGAGCTTATACCGTAAGCTATATCATTCCTGCTAATGGTGTATGCGCCCAATTTCAAATAACCACTTCCATTGCGATTGTAACAGCAGGCACATGGACCGGGGCCGGAAATAGTAACTGGAATGACGGGGTTAACTGGTTGTGTGGCGCCATTCCGACATCCACGACAAATGTAACAATTCCGGGAAGTCTCATTAATTATCCAATATTGAATTCCGGTACCGGGTCGGTACAAAATATAACAATACAAAGCGGCGCTTCAATAACAGTTTTGGGTGGAACTTTACAAATAGGCGGCACAATAAGTAATGCCGGAACATTTAATTCATCCGGCGGCACAATAGAGATGAACGGACTTTCACCACAAATCATTCCTGCCAATGCATTTGCCAAAAACAGTTTGCTGAACCTGGTGATCAATAACAATGTCACGCTTGCCGGGCAGGATACTTTAACCGGAACATTAACTATTGGAACCAGCAATAAAACTTTTGCAACAGGTGGTTTCCTTACTTTAAAATCAACGGCAACTTCCACTGCCAGGGTGGCTCCCATTCCGGTGGATGGGACAGGCACCGCGATTAGCTTTGTCACTGGCAATGTAACAGTGGAAAGGTTCATACCAGGCAAACGTGCATGGCGTTTATTAACATCACCTCTTTGGAATACAGGATCCATTTATAATTCATGGCAAAACGGTGGTGCGTACGTCCCTGGAAAGGGCATGTTCGTTACCGGGCCTAACCCGGGAATCGCTAACGGATTGGATCCAAGTTCACTGAATACTATTTCCATGAAAACCTATGACGCAAATACCCAGCTATATCTGAATATTAACGACACCAAAAGCACGAATCTTTCCAATAGTACCGGGAATTCGGATAATGTTGGCTATTTTGTATTTGTAAGAGGTGACAGGAACCCCAATAATCTAAATGCGGGCTATTTCAATTCAACTACCCTGCAAAGTGCTGGCAAACTGCAAACAGGTAAGCAAATATTTGCATCCTCGGGCATAATCAATAATTATACGATCATGGGGAATCCTTATGCTTCGCCGATAGATTTCAACAATGTTAAACGCTCCCATTTAATAAAAAGATTCTATGCCTGGGATCCCAGCCTTAACAGTTTAGGAGCTTATGTTGCGATTGACGACATTGACGGAAACGGAATTTTCTCCAAATCGGTGCCTGGCAGTTTGCTGAATCAACATATACAATCCGGCCAGGCATTCTTTGTACAGACAGATTCGACTGGCGCAGGAAGTTTAACCATTTTCGAAAGCAGTAAAAGCAGTCTGAGCAGCAACGCAGGGTTTCGTCCGTTCGGGCAGATAAAATCAATAGAAATAACATTAAACCTGGTGGAAGCCGATAATTCAATTATATTGGCAGATGGCGTAGTCGCGGAATTTGATGATATTTTTTGCGCCTGTGTCAATTTGCAGGATGCGGCTAAGTTTGCCAATACCAATGAAACAATTAGCTTTTTAAGAAATAATGTTTCGCTTGCTATTGAAAGAAGGCCACTTATAATTTCTGATGACACATTGTTCTTAAAACTGGTTCAATCCACACAAAGAAATTACCAGTTGGTAATTGTGGGGAAATATCCCGGCGAGCCAAACCTATTGGCTTTCCTGGAGGATTCATACACAGGTAACACCACTTCCATTGACCTGGTTGGAAGTACAACTGTTGATTTCACTATCAACGGGGATGCTGCTTCTATCAATTCAGGTCGCTTCCGGCTGGTGTTTAAACAGTCTTTACCTCTTCCCGTTACTTATAGTGATGTAAAAGCATGGCGACAGGGCAATAATATAGCAGTAAGATGGAATGTAGAGAACGAGTTGAATATCCGGCAATATGAGGTGCAAAAATCTTACGATGGCAGAAATTTTACCGTGGTAAATACACAGTCTGTGACAGGTGCTGGTGCTGCCGCCGCCATTTATAACTGGCTGGACATACACGCGGTTGCCGGAGATAATTTTTACCGTATCCGCAGCATAGACCGGGATGGCACCGGGGCTAACAGCAAAGTGGTATCTGTAAATATTGAAAGTGTTGAGGGAGGAATGGAGGTTTATCCAAATCCCGCAACAGGAGGAGTGATAGGACTGCAATTAAACAATATGGCGCCGGGGAAATATAAGATCCGTTTGCTTAACCACCTTGGACAGTTACTGTTAATTAAAGACATCTACCATGCGGGCGGCAGTGCGTCGGAAAAAATAAAGCTTTCCAAAGGAATTGTAAAAGGAATATACGACCTGGAAATAATAAATCCGGATAAGCGGACTACAGTTATTAGCGTGGTAAATCAGTGAGTGATTAGTGATGAGTAAGGAGTGAGGAATTCAATTTTTGATTGTCTTTATTTTAAAACTATAGCATACCGGGTTGCACCTATTGATATACCCCCTTTGGTGTATTGCAAACAATAAAAATTCATTCTACTTTTACCTTTCACAAATAATTCATTTTATGAGAAAGGTTTGTATTGTACTTTGCTTTTTATTTTTTCTAGTAATAAGTAACATAATTCGTGCACAAAATGTGGGCATCGGTACCTCCGCTCCCCAGGCCACACTGGATATTAATGGAAACCTGCGCCTGGGTGGCAATAGTAATTCCCTTTCTTACGATTCCCTTTCGGGAAAATTCGTCTGGAGCAATTCTTATCTTTTTGTTCCGGTGAATCAATACCTGGTTCAACATTCTGCTTCGGCAGAAGGACTGTATTATAATAGCGGGCAACTGGAATACCGGAATCAATTGGGTAACCCGGCATTCTTTACTAACTGGAGCAACGGTAATGGATATTTTGGCGGTAACCTGGGGATCAATAATATAACACCCCAATTCCCTCTTACCTTTAATAGCAGCCTTGGAGATAAGATTTCATTGTGGGCGGATGGCACGCCCACGCATTATGGACTGGGCATTCAAAACAGTTTGCTGCAAATCTTTACCAAAACAGATATTGATGACATTGGCTTTGGCTATGGTTCCAGTACAGCTTTTACGGAAAGGATGAGAATCAAAGGAAATGGAAATGTGGGAATTGGCACAAGTACTCCTGCTGAAAAATTAGTAGTTGCCGGCAATATAGAAGCTAATTCATTTAAATACGCTTCACCAAAAATTTTATATTATAGCGTGAATGAAGCAGCTTTCAGACCAAGAAATACGTCGGAAACGGCCATAAGCGGATTGGGTAATGGCGGAGCATATATTACCAACGGTACATTTTATGGATTGGCTGCTCCTGTTAATTTGCCGCAAGGCGCAAAGATCATCCAGATCACAATACATTTTTATGATGCATCGGCAACACAGAATCTTTCGGCTATTTTGGTAAATGCATATACCAGTGGTTATAATTTTTTAGCCACTATAAATTCATCAGGAAGCGCGGGCCTCGATATTCAAAATTATACTTTACCGGCACCAGCTATTGTTGATAATTCCAGTTCCTCCTATGAAATGATCGTTGTTCCGGAGAGTGGTTCATGGAATGTGCCGGAACTTGCGATACGGTCGGTAATTATAAAATATACAACAGATGAGACTAATTAGCGATTCAGTCGTCAATTTTTTGACTGGCAATGAATTGTTTGCCCCGTTCCGGGCGACGATTGTTATAAAGGTCTGTCAACCCAGGCATGGGGCTTTTTAATTCATTGGAATGTATTGAAGGTTGGCGGTTGTATAGATATTTAAATTTAACCTGTTTTCAAAGATGACATCTTTTAAAAAGATGTCATCTTTGAAAACAGGTTAAATGCGGAAATTGGATTAACTTTCTGAAAACACTATTATTTTGGCAACTGTCGAAGAACGCATCAAACAGTATAACAGCAACAGGATACCCGAATATTCGGCGATAAAATATAAGCTGATGACGGAGGACCCATTCAGGTTTTTCCGAGGCACCTGCCATTTATTTTATGAAGACCTGCACAAATCCGGCAATATCCCGGCTTCCCCGGAATGCTGGATATGTGGCGATCTGCACCTCGAAAACTTCGGCAGTTACAAAGGCGATAACAGGCTTGTTTATTTTGATCTTACTGATTTCGATGAGGGGATACGCGCCCCGGCAGCCTGGGAACTAGTTCGGATGGTTGCCAGTATTCTTATTGGTTTGGAGAAGCCGGGATCCACGCAAAAAGGAACTACCGCAGTTGCAAAACTTTTTTTAGAACAATATTCAGCAATTCTCAATAATGGTAAAGCCCTGTATATTGAACAACTCACAGCCCGGGGGATAACCCGTTCATTGCTTGATAAGGTTAGCCGGCGCAAACAAAAGGAATTGATCGGCAAACGAACAATTACCCATGGGGGGAAGCTTAAACTTAGGTTTGACAATATAAAACTCTTTCCTGTAGCGCAAACATTAAAACAGGAACTTACTGATCACTTAAACCAATGGATAAAGGACAATAAAGCGACCCTTCCCCATTACCAGGTATCGGATACGGGATTCCGCATAGCCGGTACCGGTAGCATTGGCACCAGGCGGTACCTATTCCTGCTTAAGAAGGCAAATAGCGCAAAATATTTATTACTTGATATGAAACATGCCACGCCTTCCTCACTTCAGCCATTTGCCGGGAAGCATCAACCGGGCTGGAATTCTGATGCAGAAAGGGTCATAGCCATACAGCAACGCATGCAAAACATTCCTCCCGCCCTACTCTGTTCAACCATTTTTAACAACAAATCCTACGTGCTTAAGGAGATGCAACCTACAGAAGATAAGATCCCATTCACGGCGATCCGTGACAATCACAATGAAACCGGCAATATAATACAGGACCTGGCACTGCTTACCGCGTCTGCCCACCTGAGAAGTTCGGGAAGACAAGGCGCTGCCAATGCCGATGAACTGATCGAATTCGGAGGAAGCAGGGATTGGCAAAAAGCTGTGCTGGAATATGCACTTGATTATAAAGCGCAGGTCAGGATGGATCATAAGGCTTATGTTAAAGCCTGGAATAGTGGCTTTTTTTCCTGACATTTATTTTAACTTTATAAAAACAGCGCATGTTTCTACCGGGGGAAATAATCTGGAAATTGCTGCTTTCAATTATTATTGGCGGCGTGATTGGCGCCGAAAGGGAATACCGGAGCAAGTCGGCGGGTTTCCGTACTTTGACTATGATCTGCCTGGGGGCTACTCTTTTTACAATCTTCTCTCAGTTGATCGGGGCGAATGGCACGCCCGACCGGATAGCTTCGAATGTAGTAGTGGGGATAGGTTTTGTGGGTGCCGGCGTCATTTTCAGGGGAACCAGCAGGGTGAATGGTATTACGACGGCGGCCATGATCTGGGTTACTGCCGCATTAGGAATGGGAATTGGCGCCGGATACGAATTAATTTCCGTTATCTCCTGTTTGCTGATCATGCTGGTGCTGATCTTGTTTAGCAAATGGGAAGTGCTGATAGAACATGTGAATCAGATCAGGGAATATAAAATCGTATGCAAGTATGAAGAGGAAACGTTACAGAGGTTTGAAAAGCTTTTCAGGCACCATCATTTAAAATATAAGAACAGCAGGCAGTCAAAATATGATAATGAAATAACGGGTGAATGGCTTGTACATGGGTCAGAAAAAAATCACAATAATTTCATCAACGCCATTATTAACGATCCTACGGTAAAAGCGTTTGAATTTTAAGGTGAAATAGAATGATCGTTATTCGGTTTGTCCCGTTAGGACAGCATGTGGGTAGAAAAGGGATGCCGATAATTCAGCTTGTCCCGTTAGGGACAGTATGTGGGTAGAAAAGCGATGCCGATAGTTCAGTTTGTCCCTTTAGGGACAGTATGTAGGTAGAAAAGGGATGCAGATAATTCAGTTTGTCCCGTTA
>JBDTWP010000269.1:0-9742 GCA_040006615.1 Ferruginibacter sp. | reverse complement strand
GCGTAGCCTCGGTCCATTTTGTAGCAACGGATTTTAATCCGTTGAAAAGGTCAATCAGGAGTAATGAGAACCGTAGGTTCGGCCCATAGAATATGGATGCACTGTGCAAGAGGCCCAGCCTCGGTCCAATTTGTAGCAACAGATTTTAATCCGTTGTTACAATATCCAATAGATGAGTTCAGGCACGGTGAATTTTTGATTAACCTTAATATGGGCCGAGCCTATGGCTCTCAATTCAATCGTTGGTCTATCAACGGATTAAAATCCGTTGTTATAATATTTGTCGAGCCTAAGGCTCTGAAGATTTGCAGGCAGATTCCTTAAGGTGACGGCTATGGTGTCTCCACGAAACGAAAGGATGATCTACAAATTTTTCGGTTCGTGGAGCGGAACCGAGGCTCAAAAAATGCAAGAGTAGTAACAACCTGGCACAGGAAGGCTTTACTGAAAGACCCACGCCTCATTCCTGCGACTGGGGTAAGAGCCCACGCCTCATTGCAGTTCCGGGAGGGTTCAATTCTTTCGCAATTCACTTTAGAAATGAAATAGTAGTAAAAGCCTTGCACAGGAAGGCTTAGCTGCATTGCCCGCGCCTCCTTCCTGCGCCTGGGGGGGTGAAATTAATATAGTAACGAATCATCTAACGGGAATGATAAACCCCAGGAGGGGGACATTAATATAGTAACGAATCATCTATCGGTAGTGATAAACCCTAGAGGGGTGAAATTAATATAGCAATGAATCAATTATAGGAATGACAAACCCCAGAGGGGTGAAATTAATATAGCAATGAATCAATTATAGGAATGACAAACCCCGGAGGGGTGACATTAATATAGTAATGAATCAAATTATAGGAATGACAAACCCCGGAGGGGTGACATTAATATAGTAATGAATCAAATTATAGGAATGACAAACCCCAGAGGGGTGATATTAGGAAAACATTGTATTATTCCAGATTAATTCTTTTAAATCAATGCTTTGGTAACTTTTAAAATTATGGAGCCCTTATTTTTCCAGCGAATTGTAAAAAACTTACCGAACTATATTTATAATTAATTTGAAAATATTAAAACTGCCCGGATAAGGTCTGATTAAAAAGTCACTAAGTTTTTCCTTGTGAATTATAATTGATAATTCTAACAAAGGCTGATCAACCCCGCTGGTGATTATTAACCAATTGGTTAAAAAAAATTTGGACAACCAGAAATGATTTTTATCTTTGCATTAAATTAACCAAATGGTTAATCAACAGGGATGAAGAAAAAAGATCAAAGTGCGGAGGAGGGAATATTGCAGGCAGCACGGAAAGCGTTTACCCAAAAAGGATTGTCAGGCGCCCGTATGCAGGATATTGCTGATGAAGCGGGTATTAACAAGGCCCTGGTGCATTACTATTTCGATTCGAAGGAAAAATTATTCACATTGATCTTTGAACAGGAATTTGCTAAATTATTTGCTAACCTGGCTGCTGTCATCACTGCAGATATTCCTCTATTTGAAAAAATCGGGCAGATCGTTGCCCTGGATATTGAACGCCTGAACGAGTTTCCTGATATGCCATTATTTGTCATAAACGAAGTGAGCCGCAACCCGTCAAGGATCGTGAAGCGATTGAAGCAAATGCATGCCATCAATGTGCTGGAAAGTTTTCAAATGCAGATCAATAGTGAAATTAAAAAGGGAACGATTAAAAAAATTAGCGCGGAACAATTACTGATCAATATCCAGTCACTTTGTATTTTTCCATTTGTAGCCAAACCAATGCTTAAGAAGGTATTACAGATGAATGAAAAGAACTTCCAGGTGATGATACAGGGGCGGAAGAAGGAATTGGCTATGTTTATTATTAATGCGATCAGAATTTGAAAATGAAGAAAATGTGCTAATGAAATGTGAAAATGTGAAAAATGAAGAATGTGCTAATATGCTAATGTGCTAATGTGCTAATGAAAGAATGTGAAAATTTGAAAATGGAGTTAGCCAGTTTTCCCCTTCACTTAAGAGAAAACGGTGGAGAGTATTGTTTTTGAAACTAAGCAGATTAAAAGTCACGAATCCTTCCCTTGAGAAGTATAATGAGCTAAAGGAAGCAGCTTTGTTAAGATTTCATGATTTGAAAATTAGGGTTTCTAATACCCGGTGGAATTCATTTTGTAGGAGAAACAGGTGAATTACCGGGGAAATGGTGGTCTTGCAAGATCTAATTAAATACAATTTGTTATGATCCGGAAAATGATTCTTTTGATTATTTTTATAATTGCAGGCCGGATGCTGCCTGCCCAGCATTTAACTACACTCACCATAGAGCAATGTTATAGTTTGGCAGCCAGCAATTCCCCCATGTACCAGCAAAAGGCACTGACAGTTGCAGCCGGTAATATGACGGAAAAAAATTTAAACCTCAAATGGTTGCCCCGGCTTGATATCAATGCGCAGGCAAGTTACCAGTCTGCAGTAACATCATTGCCCATCAAAATTCCGAATGTTGCCATTGAAGAATTGGACAAGGACCAGTATAAGAGCACCCTTGAGCTTGTGCAGCCGGTTTACGATGGCGGGGTAATTGCCGGGCAAAAAAAACTACAAAGGATCAATACTGAAGCGGAAGCCCAAAAAGTGGAAGTTGACCTGTACCAACTCAGGTCAACCATCAACAGTTATTTTTTTTCTGCCTTACTGATGGATCAGAATATACAATTGATGAACCTCGTAAAACAGGACCTGAACAACAGTATAAAGACAGTTTCTGCGCTGGTGGCCAATGGGGTCGCTACAAAGAGCAATGAAGACCTTTTGAATGCTGAGTTATTGAAAACGGATCAGCAAATGATCGAATTCAATTCAGCGAAAAAACAAGCGATACAGATCTTAGCCGTCCTTACAGGCATCGAAATGGATGAACATACCCTGCTTGTAAAACCTGTTTTTTCCCAAAATATTGCCGATACGGTAATCACACGCCCGGAATTAAAGCTGTTTGATTTTCAGCAGCAGAGTTTTCAGGTGCAGTCAAAACTGATCAAAACGCAAACAAATCCAACCTTTTCCTTTTTCGCAAACGGCGGATATGGTAAGCCGGGTTTAAACCAATTGAAAAACGAATTGCAATGGTTTTATATTACGGGCGTGAAATTGAATATTCCTGTCATGAGCCGTATAACCCTGCAGAAAGATAAAGCTGTTTTAAAGATTCGGGAACAGGTAATTGGAAAACAAAAAGAGAATTTTCTGATCAATAACCGGCAGCAACTGATCCGGCAAAAGAATGAAATTGAAAAGTACCGGCAATTGTTGCTTTCTGATTCAGCGGTCATTTCATTGCGGACTAGTATAAAAGAGAATGCCTTTGTCAGGCTTTCCAATGGCATTATCACTACAAATGATTATATCAGGGAACTGAATGCGGAGAACCAGGCATTGCTAAATCAAAAATTACATGAAGTCGCGCTTTTGCAGGCGCAGTACAATCATAAGATCATTACAGGCGACTAACCATCATTACAAAAAAACAATCTATCACGACATGAAATCAGTAATTAAGTTTCTTTTTCCATTATCGGCCATCCTGTTTTCAAACTGTACCTCCAGCAATACCAGTCATGACGCGACCGGAACTTTTGAAGCAGATGAAATTATTGTTTCTGCGGAGGCAAACGGAAAAATACTGCGGCTGGATGTGGAAGAAGGATCCATACTGGTAAAGGATTCGGTGGTGGGAAATATAGATCCTTCGGCTATTGAATTACAAAGAGATCAAGCCTCTTCCTCGGTTGACGCGTTGAAGCAGAAAACAAATGACCCTTCTCCGCAAATCAGCATCTTACAATCGCAGATGACATTGCAGCTTAAACAGATTGAAGTACAGGAAGAGCAATTAAGAACGCTTTCTAAGGAACAACAGCGTTATAAGAACCTTGTTGCGGCTGACGCGTCGCCGGCAAAACAACTGGATGATATAACAGGCCAGGTAAATGTAATGCTGGATCAGATTGCGGCTTCAAAAAGCCAATTGGCTGTATTGCAAAGCCAGGTAAATTCACAGCGCCAGTCGGTGGCCATACAGAACAGGGGTATATTGAGCGAAAAAAATCCAATGGAAAAAAAGGTGGCGCAGATCCAGGATCAGTTGAATAAGACAAAGATCGTGAACCCCATCAATGGTACCGTGCTTACAAAGTACGCGAACGCCAACGAATATACCGCTACCGGCAAGGCCATTTATAAAATCGCCAACTTATCAATAATGAAATTACGGGCATATATAACCAGTGATCAATTGGCGCGGGTGAAATTAAACCAGCAGGTAACAGTATTGGTGGACGATGGAAAAGGAAAATTCCGTGAATTAGCGGGAACCATTACATGGATCTCGGATAAGGCGGAATTTACTCCCAAAACCATACAAACCAAAGAAGAAAGGGCCAACCTGGTATATGCAACAAAGATCAATGTAAAGAATGACGGGTATTTGAAGATAGGGATGTACGGGGAAGTGGTATTTTGATCTGTAATTCGTGATTTTTAATTTGTGATTTTGATATCTTTTTTATTTCAGGCGCACCCCTTTAACATTATATGAGTTCCGTTACAGTACAACACCTGGTTAAAAATTATGGCTCCAAAAAAGAGCCTGTAATTGCATTGGATGATATTTCGATGGATGTTTCGAATGGCGAACTGTTTGGTGTTATCGGGCCTGATGGTGCAGGTAAAACCTCCCTGTTCAGGATACTGACCACTTTGTTGCTGGCTGATAGTGGTAATGCAACGGTTGATGGTTTTGATGTGGTAAAACAATATAAGGCCATACGCAACCGGATCGGGTACATGCCCGGGAAATTTTCTCTGTACCAGGACCTGTCGGTTGAAGAAAATCTCCGCTTCTTCGCCACCATTTTTAATACCAGTATTGAAGCTAATTACCAACTCATAAAAGACATTTATGTACAGATTGAACCTTTTAAAGACCGGAGGGCCGGTAAATTATCCGGCGGCATGAAGCAAAAGCTGGCCTTGTGCTGTGCGCTGATCCATCGCCCATCCGTGTTGTTCCTGGATGAACCCACTACCGGCGTGGATGCGGTGTCCAGAAAGGAATTCTGGGAGATGCTGAAGGCCTTAAAACAGCAGGGGATCAGCATTTTAGTCTCCACGCCCTATATGGATGAAGCAGGATTATGCGACCGGGTAGCTTTAATGCAGTCCGGTAAAATAATGAGCATTGATTCTCCCGGGAATATCATCAAAAAATTTACTAAAACGATGTGGTCAGTGAGTTCAGCCGAAATGTATCGTTTACTCAATGACCTGCAACAGTATAGCAATACTGAAAAATGTTATGCCTTTGGAGAATTCCATCACCTTGTATTGAAAAATGACAATGATGGCAGGGATGAAATAATGAATTACCTCCTTCATTTATCGCATCATGAAATTGAATTGCAGGTTGCCCGGCCAAATATTGAGGATTGTTTTATTGAACTGATGGGGCATAGGTAAAAAAAATAACATGAATGAGCCTGTTATAACCGCTGATAAGTTAACAAAACGTTTTGGTGATTTTATCGCCACGAACGAAATTTCGTTTGAGGTAAAAAAGGGAGAGATATTCGGGTTCCTGGGAGCCAATGGCGCAGGAAAAACAACGGCCATCCGGATGTTTTGCGGCTTATTGTTACCTTCTTCCGGATCGGCCACTGTAGCAGGTTTTGATGTATACAAACAAACGGAGCGGATCAAACAAAATATTGGCTATATGAGCCAGAAATTTTCATTGTATGAAGACCTTACGGTAAAAGAAAATATACGGTTCTATGCCGGTATTTATGGTATGAGCAGACCATTGATCAAAGAAAAAACGGAGTCCCTGTTAAAACAACTGAATCTTTTAACGGAAGCCGGTGTATTGGTAAAATCACTGCCCCTCGGCTGGAAACAAAAGCTGGCGTTTTCAGTGGCCATTTTCCACGAACCAAGGGTTGTTTTTTTGGATGAACCTACCGGTGGAGTTGACCCGATAACACGACGTGAATTCTGGAACCTGATTTACCAGGCTGCCGAAAGGGGGATCACTATTTTTGTTACAACCCATTATATGGACGAAGCGGAATATTGTAACCGGGTATCCATTATGGTGGATGGAAAAATTGAAGCAATCGATACTCCGGGGAACCTGAAAAAAACTTATTCGGCCCAATCGATGGATGAAGTGTTTTTGCATCTGGCAAGGGGGGCGAAGAGAGGAGAGTAGGAAGGCCTCCCCATGAAGCCGCCCCCTGCCCCTCCAAAGGAGGGGTTTGGGGCAAGAGTAAATGAGTTCGGAAATTATGCTTTGCTGGATGGTAAGGAGATAAAGTAATGGATGTTTTTATTGCAATGGTGGTGAGTGGAGACCTTGCCATTTGTATCAAAAAAATCAGATGAAACAATTTATCATATTCGTACAGAAAGAATTTTACCACATTTTTCGTGACAGGAAATCATTGCTGATCATTATCCTTATGCCCATCGTGCAGATCATTTTATTTGGATTTGCCCTTACCAATGAAATTAAGGATTCCAGTATTGCTGTAATGGACAACTCGAAAGATGTGGCGACCGCTGAAATCATGCGGCGATTGGATGCCAGCCGTTATTTTAATATTTCGCAAAATATAAATACGCAAAGTGACATTGAAGCAGCATTTAAAACCGGTAAGATCAGGCTGGCGGTTGTCTTTCCGCCCGGCTTCCGCGAATCCCTGTTGCACAGCAATCATGCGCAGGCGCAACTGATCGCCGATGCCACTGACCCTAATACCGCTACCACCGTTACCAATTATGCCACTAATATTATCAGGGAATACCAGGAGGATTTGAACAGGCTGGCTCCCACACCCTACCTGATCATCCCTCAGGTGCGTATGCTGTACAATCCGCAGTTGAAAGGGGCTTATAATTTTGTACCCGGTGTGATGGCTATGATACTGATACTGATCTCCGCCATGATGACTTCCGTAGCCATTGTTCGTGAAAAAGAAATAAACACGATGGAAGTATTGCTGGTGTCGCCATTAAAACCTTACCTGTTTATTTTAAGTAAGGCCATTCCCTACATGTTTTTATCATTGGTAAATGTTACCACTATTTTGATCGTGAGTGTTACCTTACTGGAAGTTCCCATCAACGGAAGCCTGCTATTGTTATTGGCTGAGGCCCTCCTGTTTATCACAACGGCCGTTTCACTTGGATTAATGATCTCTAATGTGACCAATTCACAGCAAACCGCCCTGATGATCTCATTGATGGGTTTGTTGTTGCCTACCTTATTGCTGGGCGGATTTATGTTTCCGATAGAAAGTATGCCAAAGCCGTTGCAGATCATGTCGAACCTGGTGCCATCCAAATGGTTTTTCATTATTGTGAAAGATGTAATGATAAAAGGGTTGGGATTTAAAATGGTATGGAAGGAAACGCTGATACTATTTGGTATGGCATTGTTTTTCCTGGTCATCAGTTTATCAAAATTTAAAATCCGGCTGTCATGAACCAGTTATTATTTTTATTGGAAAAGGAGTTCAGGCAGGTGTTTCGTAACCCCGCTATCCTGCGCTCGGTGCTGGTGATGCCGTTTATACAGCTGCTGATCTTTCCGTTTGCAGCCAACTATGAGGTGAAGAATGTATTGCTCAGTATAGTTGATCATGATCATTCAACCTATTCACAAAAATTCATATCGAAAATCACTTCATCGGGTTATTTTATTTTGACAGATTATTCACCTTCTTATAATAAAGCGATGAGGGCCATCGAATCAGATAAGGCCGATCTTATTATTGAGATCCCTCCCCGGTTTGAGAAGGATCTTGTAAAGGAAAATAAAAGCAGCATGCTCCTTGCGGTAAATGCCGTAAACGGAACCAGGGCAAATTTAGGCGGAGCCTATGCTGCAGGAATTATCCGCGATTTTAACAGGGAGATACAAATGCAGTGGATGACATTTCCTGCATTTAATGCAATCCCGGCCATTGAGATCGCTTCTTCCAACTGGTACAATCCTACCATGAATTATAAGGACTTTATGGTTCCCGGCATCCTGGTTACATTGCTTACTATGATTGGGACTTTTCTTTCCTCCTTAAATATTGTTCATGAAAAGGAAATTGGCACTATTGAACAGATCAATGTTTCTCCTATCAGTAAATCCACGTTTATATTAGGGAAGCTGATACCGTTTTGGATCATGGGTTTGGTTACACTTACTATCGGGCTGTTGGTATCAAGGTTTTTCTACCGGATCGTGCCGATCGGAAATATCGGTTTGATTTATTTATTCGCAATGGTTTTCCTGCTGGCATTGCTCGGGGTTGGCCTGCTGATATCCACTTATTCTGAAACGCAGACCCAGGCAACATTTGTAGGCTTTTTTGTAATGATGATCTTCATGTTGCTCGGAGGATTGTATACTTCGATCGACAGCATGCCTGAATGGGCCAAATGGATCACCAAAATAAACCCGGTTGCTTATTTTATTGAAGTGATCAGGATGATCGTGCTAAAGGGAAGTGGTTTTGCGGATATAAAATACCACCTGTTATCGGTGCTGGGGCTGGCCGTGGTTTTTAATAGCTGGGCGATAATGAATTACCGGAAGCGGTCGTAAAGATTTTACAAAAATTATTTTTACAATGCCCTCATCCGGTTATTTTTAGGATTATGTTCAAGTTCAGCCAATCCTAAAACTTCCATTAATGGCGGAATATACATGCCGAAGCGGCCCCTGAATCCCTTCTTTAAGCCATACCAGCCACCTGTTGGATTTTTGGGATCACGCCCCCATGCCTCTACGGTTCCTTCTTTGGCCGGTTTTTGTTCATCCGCACTGCCAAGTTCCATCCAGTCACCATGATTTTTCAGCATTTGATGCAGGTCTTCCAGGCAACAGTAGTTGTAATGCAGGATTGTTTTGCCCACCGTACAAACTAATATGGGTGGTGTTTTGCTATTGTCTTTATACATCGTGAATTCAGATGAACCAGGTGGTGTTTTTAAAATCCATGGATCTTCTTTTGTACCTGCAGCTTTTTTCATATTAAAGAGTTTTGACTGATTTAAATTATTTTTTTAGTTGTTATTTTCGAAGGGGTCACTGCAAGATAGGCTTTGGACAAGGCATCTTTCAGAATTGTCTTTTTAACTTTCTTAAGGTCTATAAAGGTCCATCCCTGTTTTCCCCATTTATTATTTACAGGGTAGATCATTGTTGTATCAATGGCGCAGAACACTGATTGCTCAATTTCAGTTAGTTTCAGGCAAGCTATTTGATTAGCCATATCAAGGGTGGCAAATATTTTACTATTTATTCTGAATGATGTTTTTTCAAAGTGAGGTAATTCCACTGTTTCCGGGAAAGACATTGCCAGGGTTTTAAAAGTTGCTATATCAACCATGAATGAATGTTTTGTCCGGGCCGACTTAATTGTACAGCCGAAGGATGGATCAAGTTAATCAATTTCGTTGTTTTCACAAAGCTTTTATTTTTACAAAGTCATCTACTCTTAAAGCCGGTTATATTATGTGCTATTTCTTAAGGAACTTTTAACGCCTGTTATGGAGTGATTTTCATATCCGGTATCCGGAATCCTGTATCCTAAAAATATTGCATCCTTCGTAGATACTCCCTACCTGGCTGTATATTTCCTATATCATCCTTCGTACACGCTCCCTACCTGCTTGCTGGTAAACCGCTACCAACTCC
>JBDTWP010000268.1:0-9742 GCA_040006615.1 Ferruginibacter sp. | reverse complement strand
TAAATAAGGAAAAAGAGAGATGCTGACCTGATAGTGTATTAAAACCAGGAATGGCAATAATAACAATTACCAGGGCTAATATCAAGGCTATACCGTTGAGCATGGCTGATTCAGACAGGAACTGCATTACCAGTTGCCTGCGTTGTGAACCAATTGCCTTACGAATGCCCACTTCTCTTGCCCTGCTTACAGCACGGGCGGTGGCGAGGTTGATATAATTTACCCATGCAATTATGATTATGAAGAAAGCAATGCCGAGAAGAAGGTAAACTGTTTTACCATCGCCGTTGGGGCCCGGCTCCATGATGTAGTGAGAATACAAATGAATATCTTTCAGTGGCTGCAACAGGTAGGTAACTGATGCATTGTATTTCTTCATATCCTCACCAACAAACTTTTCAGCAACCGGAATAAATTTCTTTTCAACTAATGCCGGGTCAGCACCTCTTCTTAATAGTAAATAAGTTAGACATCCGTCACCGAGCCAAACTGTTTCAGGGTTATTATCAGGGCCATTTTGTTTTATATATGTTGCGTAGGACAACAAAATATTAGGCCTTAGTTGTGTATTTACCGGAGCATCTTTGTAAACGGCGCTTATTGTGTAATCGTTTTTTTGGTTCAGTTTAATGGGTTTGCCAACAACATTGGTATTTCCAAAGATTGTTTTGGCTGTTGTTTCAGATATGGCGGCTGTAAAAGGTTCTGTTAAAGCAGTATTAATATTCCCATGCAACAACGGATAAGTAAATATTTTAAAGAATGAACCACTTGCAAAAAATACCTGGTCTATTTTCAACGGCTGGTTATTTATTTCAGTAACGACCTGCCCCCTTTGAAGGAGTTTTACATAATCTTCTATTTCAGGAATAGCCTCTTTAAATGAATTGCCAACCGCATACGCGCCTGCTGCCCATTGGGTGCTCAGTTTTCCATTATCATACCTATCCTGCTGAACCCGGTAAATACGGTCTTTATTGGCATGAAAATTTTCATAACTTAATTCAAATGTCACATACTGTAAAATTAGCAGGCATGCAGCAATACCAATTGCAAGCCCAAGTATATTAATGGCTGAATAACCTTTGTGTCGTGCAATGTTGCGCCATGCTATTTTAAAATAATTTTTTAACATATCGAGGTTTTCGGTTTTCGGTTTTCGGTTTTATGTTTTCGGTCTTCCGGTTTCTTTGCGTTGTAGGAACAGGCCGCGGCCTGTTCCTACAACGCCCATTAAATAATTATACCCTTCTTTTTGTTTGTTCATTTTCACATTTTCACATTTTCACATTTTCACATTTTCAAATTAGCACATTAGCACATCAGCACATTAGCTAATTAACTTTATTCCGTTCTCAAACTATTCACCGGGTTATTGATAGCTGCCCTGATGGCCTGGAAACTCACCGTGATCAGGGCGATCAATATGGCCCCGGCGCCGGCTATGGCAAATACTGTCCAGCCGATGTCTATCCTGAATGCGAAATCTTCCAGCCATTTTTTTACACCCCAGTAAGCCAGCGGAGATGCTATGGCAATGGCAATGATAACCAGCAATATAAAATCTTTTGTGAGCATGGAGACAATATTGGTTACCGAAGCGCCTAATATTTTCCGTATGCCTATTTCCTTTACCCGTTGCTGCGCGGCAAATGTTATCAATCCCCAGAGTCCCAGGCATGATATCAACATGGCCAGCACAGAGAATATCCTGAAAAGACTATACAGCCTGGCTTCCGTTTTATACAATGCATCTAATTGCTGGTCCAGAAAACTAAATTCGAATATTCCCTGGGGAAATACCTTTTTGTAGCTGGTATTTATCTTACTGATCGTCGCAGGAATATCCGCACCAGCTTCGATCTTAATACCGATTTTTTCACAAAAAGGCAGGTATTGCGTAATGAGCGTTGGCTTAATAGTTTCATGTAATGAACCTATATTAAAATCCGCCACCACGCCAGTTATTTCCGCGGTCCACCCATTCATTCCTATCCAGAATCGTTTTCCCAATGCGGCCTGTGGTGATTCAAAGCCTAATTCACTCACTAATTTCTCATTCACTACAGATTTAGGAAAACGTTGCCCTTCCGGCAATGATTCCGAAACTGCATTGGTATCGGCAATATTGAAAAACCTGCCTGCCTTCAGTTGCAAGCCATAGAGTGAGCAAAACTTATCATCGGTCATAATGGTAGTTACCTGTTTACGGTTTGCGTCTTCCCGGCCAACAACGCTCATCAATGTTCCCCAATGGGTGTTTTCACCACCGCTTGGCGGACTAGTAGAAAAAGACCAGTCTCTGACCCCTGTAATGGAGGCCAGTTCATTACCCAGGAGTGATTTTTCCTTCATGTGGTCGCCGGGTGGAAGTGCCAGCATGACAATATTATCCTTATCAAAACCGAGGTTTTTGTGCCGCATATAATTCATCTGTTTGCCGATAAGGAGTAAAACGATCAGCAAACAAACTGATATACTAAATTGCGCAACCACTAATCCTTTTCGCAGTAAGGCCGACTGCGGATTGGCATTTACAGAACCCGATTTCAGCGTGTCAACAGGCCGGAATCTCGTAATGATCCATGCAGGATAAATACCGGCCATCAAAGCGGTAAGGAAAATGCCGGCCAATAGTGAAATAAGCAGGGAAGGAGAATTTCCAAGAATAAAACTGATCTGTTTACCGGTAAGATCATTAATATAAGGCAATGCAAGTTTTGTAATGGTCACACCTATTATAGCAGAGAACAAAACCAATAAAAGGGCTTCGCTAAGAAATTGTGTAATCAACTGAAATCTTCCCGCGCCGATTGCTTTGCGCACGCCCACCTCTTTTGCACGGGCGAGGGCCTGTGCTGTGCAAAGGTTAATGAAATTAATACAAGCCAGTAACAATACCGCCAACCCAACGCTCCCGAAAAACCACAGCCAGTTGGTATTAATGGCCTTCACCCATTCTCCGCCACCGGCATATTTGGAATTAAAATGCACATCGCTCAGAGGTTGCAGTTCCATTTCAGCATGTGAATCCTTTCCCATCCATGGTTGATTATTGAGGAATCTGTCATAGATATTCCTAAGCGATGCTTTAAGCCCACTACCAGGATTTGTTCCAGCGGGCAAAACAATAAAAGTAGAGCCACCAGATACCGAACCGTAGTGCTTAGTGCCGGTCATCAGGTATTTTTCATTGTCAGCAAATGAAAGCAGCATGGAAGCCGGCAAATGTGTATTGCCGGGAAAATCCTTTATCAAAGCACCTACTGTAATTTTGAAACTATCATTGTAAGTAAATATTTTACCAAGGGGGTCCTCGTTGCCAAAGAATTTTTTTGCAGTAGTCACTGTCAATATCGCCTGGTAGGGTTTGCGCAAAGCATCGTATGCATTACCTTCTATTACTTTTACGTCAAACACATCCAGGAATTCGGGATCGGTCATCATTACCTTGTCCTGTTTGAACCGTTTGGTTGGGTTGATCTCAATAATGGACTGAAACGGGTGATGCACCTTTGTTATATTTTCCAGGCCGGGAATATCCTTTCGCACCTGCTCTGCCAAAGGGAATGGAGTTGAATAATGAAATTCTTTTTTACCAAAGTCTACCCAGACCTGGTTTATGCGCCAGGTTCTGTCAGCTTTGCTTTCATAGTCATCAAAACTCAATTCATATTTAATAAAAAGCCCGATAAGCAGGCATACTGTTATGCCTACCGAAAGTCCTACAATATGTAAAGAGGTAGTAAGTTTTTGACGGGAAAACCTGCGTAATATGAACGGGATGTTATTCAGTATCATAGCTATAATTTTTATTCTGTTCTTAAACTTTTCACAGGGTTTACAATCGCCGCCTTTATTGCCTGGAAGCTTACGGTAACGATCGTTATCAGTATAGCCAGCAATGCTGCTATTGCGAATACCGACCAGCTTATATCAATGCGATAAGCGAAATCCTGCAGCCATTTATTCATGGTGTACCAGGCAAGGGGTGAAGCGATCACAAATGCAATCAATACCAATTTTAAAAATTCTTTGGATAGAAGGGCAGCTACCCCTGTTACACTTGCGCCTAATACTTTCCGGATGCCAATTTCCCTGGTGCGTTGCTCTGCTGTAAACCTTGCAAGGCCAAACAAACCAAGGCATGCAACAAAGATGGTGAGGCCGGCAAAAATGGCGAGGATCAGGCCGATCTTTTTTTCTGCTTCATAGGTATTATTAAAACGGTCATCCAGGAAGGAGTAAGAGAATGGTTCTTCCATCCCAAAATCACTCCATTGTTTTTTTAGGACAGCTATTAAGCCTGCAATATCTTTTGTCTTCAATTTCACGATCAATGTTCCGGAATTAGGAGAAAGCACCATTACAAGCGGTGATATAAGCTCATGCAGGGATTTGAAATGAAAATCCTTCACAACACCAATCACATGATATTTGATTATTTCGGCCTGTTTCAAGGTTGTAGAAATAATTTGGCCCGGAGCATTTTCCCCCCAACCAAAAACTTTTGCGGCAGTTTCATTCAAGATAACCGCGGAAGAGTCACTTTTAAATTCATTAGAAAAATTTCTTCCGGTAAGCATTTTAATACCAAGTGTTGGTATATACTTTTCATCTACATCATACCTGAGTGTCTTTATCATTTGATTGGGATTTTCCCCGGCATGAACAAAAAAGTTGTTATTATCGCTTGGCCCCGCAGGCAGATAGCCCGAGTTGCTTACGCTAACAACACGCGAATCGTTCAGAAGTAACTGGCGAAATATATTTGCTTTTTCACCCAGCATCCAGGTATCGGGCAATACCATTACCTCGTCCTTTTCGTATCCTAATTTTTTATTTTGAATATAGGAAAGCTGTTTGTATACAACAAGGGTACTAACGATCAATACTATTGAAATAAAGAATTGGAAAACAACCAGGCCACTTCGTAATCCAACAGTTCCTTTGCCCGATGTAAACTTTCCCTTGAGTACCGCTACCGGTTTAAAGGAAGAAAGGTAAAAAGCCGGGTAGCTCCCCGCCAAAATCCCTACAACCAACACAAATAATAATAAGCCAGGCAATAACAATGGGTGATCAGCAAATTGAAAGTTCAGGTTTTGCCCGGCCATTCTATTGAAAACCGGTAAAGCCATATATATAAAACCGATTGCAAGCAAAAGCGCCAATGCTGTAATGAGGATCGATTCAAGAAGGAATTGTCGCATCAATTCCATTTTCATCGAACCCAATACTTTGCGGATACCAACCTCACGGGCCCGCTTAGACGCACTGGCTGTGGAGAGATTCATAAAATTAATACAGGCGATGATCAGCATGAATAAAGCGATCGCGCCAAAAATATAAACATATCTTATATCGCCTGCAGGGCTTAGACCATTGGGAATATCTGAACGAAGGTGAATATCTGTTAATGGTTGTAAATGAAAGCTGAGATTATTACCTTTTTTCCTAAAATCAGTCAATGTTACATTCATGGCCTTGAACAGTTGAGGGCCAATATACTTTTCAACCATCTGTGGCAGTTTAGATTCCAGATTTCTGTAATCGTAACCGTCTGCCAGCACGAGGTAAGTATAAAAATTAGAACTCATCCATGTAGGTTCTTTCGATTCCGGCAAACCCGACATCGAAGCGAAGATCTCAAAATGAAAATGAGAATTGACAGGTACCTTATCAATTACACCGGTTACTTTGCAGGGTGGGTTCCTTCCATCCCTGAAGCTAATGATCTTACCGATGGGAGCTTCATTGCCAAAATATTTGTGAGCAAGCGCTTTCGTGATAACTATTGAATTGGGTTCTAACAGTGCTGTCTTAGCATCACCTTCAATAATTGGAAGTGTAAACACCTGGAAAAAATTTGAATCAACAAATGCAAAGGCATCTTCTTTAAAAGACTTAGCCCCGTAAAGTAGCCTTGGTTTGCCGTAATCGCGTATACGGGTGGCTTCCCGAACTTCAGGAAAATCTGATTTCATCGTTTGCGCAACAGGAGGCATTACTGATGCTTCGTTAAATGTTTCTCCGGCCGCAGAACCCCGGAAACTGACACGTACGATCCGATCTGCTTTCTTATTAAAACGGTCAAATCCCAGTTCATTCTGTACAAAAAGCATAATGATAAGACAGGAAGCAATACCGATGGCGAGGCCAAAAATATTGATGGCGGAGAATGCTTTATTTCCCCAAAGATTGCGGAAGGCTATTTTTAAATAATTTCTTATCATGACCGTGTTTTGCAGGCTTTTTTGAATTCAATACGGAAGTAAAAACGGGGCCCCTGGAAAAACAACAATAAAGATGCCCTGATACATATTATTAATAATCAATAATTAATATATGTCAACAATTAATATGTGTTCGTTATTGATACAACGGGTGTTCGCTTTTGTTAATATGTTTACGGTTTACGGTTTTGGGTTTTGGGTTTTGGGTTTTGGGTTTTGGGTTTTGGGTTTTGGGTTTTCGGTTTTCGGTTTTCGGTTTTCGGTTACCAGCATTTGTTTTTTATATCATCAGCCTTCATGTTATTTCGATTGTATGGCTATTTTTGAACTTTTTTGAGCCCGTAACAGGCAGACCGGAAAATGTAGGTCTGCTGAAGACAGTTGGATTACAGCGTTAGAAAACCTGAACGCACTTATACAATTTTATCGGCCGATCTGGTTAATTGAAATGAGGATCTACCGGTGATGAGTGAGGTTTGGTAGAACTATGAGAAAATTAGGCGGAACCCCGGGGAAGACTAGGCGGAGACCAGGGAGAACTAAGGGGAAGATATGGACTTAATGTGGCGAAGAGGTGCAGAAGAGGTGCAGAAGATGTGGGCTAATAGTGGATAAATAGTGGATAAGATGTGGACATTTTTTTTGAGAATTTACCCTGTTTTTTTAATAATTCCATAAATAATATGTATTTTTAGTAATACGAAGACTAATTATTACTTACTCTAAAATACAATTTTTATATGGCAATTACAAGAGATATTTTCAATTTATCCGGCAAACTTGGTAATGTTATTTATTACAAACGCAACGGTCAGCAGTGTGCCCGGAGCGCTTCAGAAAAGGTTAAAATATCGGAGGAAAGCATAAAGAGCGGTACGGAATTCGGTAGAGCCAGTAATGCCGGCCGCCTGGTGAGGACTGTGTTTGGCAGAATTATCAAGAATATGACCGATAATGGGCTTGGCAACAGGCTGAATACCAAATTTTTTAAAGTTATCAACACGGGTCCGGTAGCCATTAAAGGAGAACGCCAGGTTACAGATGGCGACCTTGATCTATTAAGAGGTTTTGAGCTGAACCGGGATAGCAGTTTATCCAATCTCATGTATTTTATTCCCAAAACAAGGATAGAGGCACCGGATAAGATAAATTTTTCCATTTCCGAATTTGAAGTCAGGCATTCATTTAAAGCCCCCGAATCGGCTACCACAATTGTGGTGCAAATAGGCTGTGGTGTTTTTGATTTCCCAGCTAAATGCGGTTATACCCTTTGGGCAGATGATATTGTTTTATCATTTGATGGTAAGAATTTTGAAGGTGGCTCCATAGATTTCCCCCTGGACAACACGGAAGGAAAAGTGTTGATAACCTGTGCGGGGATTTATTTCCGGAATTCCTTTGGTGGGATGATCAAAAACAAAGACTACCAGGCAGGGGAACTGCTGGATGTTGTATTAATCCGGGATGGAAAGATTGTGAAATTTCAGTATCCCGAACCGGTTAAGCCGGTTGTGGATCCAGATGATCCCCTGCAAAGTATATCCTGGAATTTCGGAAAGCAGGGGTAAGGGGGATATGGAGATATTGGGCGATTGGGCGATTGTTATGGATGGATATTATCGCACGAGGGATGGGATTAAGCATTTATAGATATTATACTGCGCAAGGGGTAAATCAGTGATTTTTTATTTGCGCTGCTTCGAAAAACATTTCAGCTGAAATAGAGGATAATTGCATCGCAATTATTTACAAGATAAGGCCGCGGCCTGATCCTACAATACAAATTGAAAATGGATTACAAATAAATACGTGTACAGGACGCGGCCTGTTCCTACAATACAAATTGAAAATGGATTACAATTAAATATGCGAACAGGCCGCGGCCTGTTCCTACAGTACCAATTAAAATGGATTACAAATAAATAAACGATCAGGCCGCGGCCTGATCCTACAATTCCAATTAAAAATGGATTACAAATAAATACGCGAACAGGACGCGGCCTGATCCTACAATACCAATTGAAAATGGATTACAATTAATTAGGAGAACAGGCAATTGCATATTCACCTTTTTACCCCTGTGAAGTATAAATTAAATTCCGTGTATTAGTGACAAGGAGACACAGGACAGGATTCCTGCGCCAGCGGCTTAGTACATTCCCTCATTTTCACATTCTTCATTAGCACATTATCGAATTAGCACATTAGCACATTCTTTCATTTTCACATTTTCACATTTTCACATTTTCACATTCTTCATTAGCACATTCTTTCATTTTCCCATTTTCCCATTTTCACATTTTCACATTCTTCATCAGCACATTAGCTAATTAGTACATTATCCTATTTGTAATTACTCCGTTCTCAAATTTTCTGTAGGATTGGAAAGGATTGTTTTGATTGCGAGGACACTTACTGTCGCTAATGTGATAATGATCGTTGTGGCCAGGGCTAATAAGAATACCCACCAACTTATTGTTGTACGGTTCTCAAAATTCTGTAACCATGAATGAATGGCCCACCAACCTATAGGTATGGCAAGCAAAAATGCGATCCCTATGCATTGTATAAATTCCAGGTTCAATAATTGCAATATTTGCAGCATCCCTGCGCCGATAACTTTACGAATAGCAATTTCCCTGGCGCGTTTGATAAGCATAAAACTCGACAAGCCGAAGATGCCAAGACAAACAATGATGAGTGCGAGCCAGGTGAAGACAGTAATAATAGCACCATATTTAAGATCCCCACGGTACTGCGCATTAAAATAATCGTCGAGAAAGAATGAATCGAAAGATGATCCGGGAAAAATATTTTTGAACTGTTTTTCGGTTGCCGAAATGATGTTGCCAGAGTTGGCTCCACCCAATTTAATTGATACAAAGTTCATGTCGATTGCAGACCAGGGGTTGAACATGATTAATACGATTGGCCTCAATCCTTCTTTTGGCGAGAGCAGGTGAAAGTCTTTGATGACGGCGATCACAGTGAATTTTCTGTTGCCTTGTCCTTCGAGGTTGATAGCTCCGTTCAGCGCATCTTCCTCATTCTTAAAACCAAATAACTGAAGCGAATGCTGCGTTAATATTACCGCGTTTTGTTTATCGGCAGGATTATCGCGGGAAAAATTTCTGCCTTTCAATATTGTGAGTTGATAAGCCGGAATAAAATCGGGATCTATACGCAGCATATCGCAAAGCCTCGTGGCTTTTGATGCATCACTATCACGCTCATTGGACATAACAAATGCATCAGACCTGCCGGGTATTGAACTGGAAGTGGTGATGACATGTACACCGCTAACTGTTTTCATGTTTTGTACAAGCGTTTCTAATTTGGTATCGTAATTTTCTGTTTTGGCCGGTGTTTTAAAAACAAGCGTCTGGTCAATTCCGATACCGAGATCAACAGAACGCATAAAATTCAGCTGCCTGCGCAGGGTAGCGGTTGAAACGATCAATACCATCGCGGCAAAATATTGAAATGAAATAAGCGCCAGCCGGGGT
>JBDTWP010000267.1:0-9767 GCA_040006615.1 Ferruginibacter sp. | reverse complement strand
TTCTGCTTCTGCAGTCCATTCTTCGCTGTAGCCATCTCCTTCAAATAATACGGATTTACTTTCTACAATGTATCTTTGAATGACATGCATGATAGCAATTTCCTTTTTGTCGCCACTTTCTATGAATGCATCCACATCCTTTTTAAATTGTTTTAATGTTTGGGCGATGATCGCATTTAATACTGTCATGTTGATTGCACAGTTGGCGGCGGAACCCACGGCCCGGAATTCAAATTTGTTCCCGGTAAATGCAAATGGCGAAGTCCGGTTTCTGTCAGTATTGTCCAACATCAGTTCCGGAATAGTCTTATGAATATCAAGTTTCAGCATCGCTTCATCCTGTTCATCAAATTTACCGCCCACCCGTGTTTCTACCTGGTTCAATACCTCTGTAAGGTATTTGCCTATAAATATAGAAATGATTGCCGGAGGAGCTTCGTTGGCGCCAAGGCGGTGGTCGTTACCCGCACTTGCAATGGATGCTCTTAATAAAGCTGCATAATCATGAACCGCCTTGATGGTGTTCACAAAGAAAGTTAAAAACATCAGGTTGGTCTTGGGTGTTTTACCCGGTGCCAGTAAATTAATACCTGTGTCTGTTGCAATACTCCAGTTGTTGTGTTTGCCACTACCATTGATACCCGCAAATGGCTTTTCGTGTAACAATACCATCAATCCATGACGCTTGGCCACCCTTGTCATCACATCCATTAATAAGGTATTGTGATCTACCGCAAGGTTTGCTTCTTCATAGATGGGTGCACATTCAAATTGTGAAGGCGCTACCTCGTTATGACGGGTTCGTAAAGGAATAGCCAGTTTATAAGCTTCCTGCTCATAATCTCTCATAAAAGCATATATTCTTTCCGGTATGGCTCCAAAATAATGATCTTCCAGTTGCTGTCCCTTTGCAGGCGCATGACCAAATACCGTACGACCTGTCATTACTATATCAGGCCGGGCATTGGCCATAGCGGCGTCAATTACAAAATATTCCTGCTCCCAACCAAGGGTCGCAGTAACTTTTGTCACGTTTTTATCAAAATACTGGGCTACCTCAACAGCCGCCTTATCCAGCGCAACCAGGGCCTTTAATAAAGGAGTCTTTGCATCCAGTGATTCGCCGGTATAAGAAACAAAGATTGTAGGTACACATAAAGTTTTCCCGTTGCCGATTTCCATTATGAAAATAGGAGATGATGGATCCCAGGCAGTGTAACCGCGGGCCTCGAAAGTTGCTCTCAATCCCCCTGACGGAAAAGATGATGCATCAGGTTCCTGTTGTATTAAGGCTGCACCTTCAAACTCTTCGATTGCTGTACCATCACCTTTCAAAGTAAAGAATGAATCATGCTTTTCAGCAGACTGCTCGGTTAAAGGTTGAAACCAATGGGTGTAATGAGTGACACCTTTGGTTTCGGCCCAGGCCTTCAAACCATTTGCAATCTGGTTACCCATGTTGCGGTCTATTTTTTTTCCTCCCCGAATAGAAGATACCAAACTTTTGTAGGCCTCGTCACTTAAAAACTGGCGCGCAGTCTTAAGCGTAAACACATTTTCGCCAAAAATTGCGGTAATTCTTGATGAACTTTTAACTGTTAATCCAGGGTTTGATCTCAAATTGTGAATTGCTTTAAAACGTAATGATTGCATCTCTTTTTAGGTTTAGTTGCACAAAATACGATATATTTTTCCAATATTTCATGAATTTCTAAAAAACTTTCCATTTTTTCAACCAATTTCCATCAAATAACAAATATTAAATTAACTTATAATTTGTAAAAAGTGGGCACATCTATACAGTCAAAATCTGGAAATTGAAACTGAATCCATTTTAAATTTCCAAAAATTGCTATAAAAAATAATAAATATTCCCATGGCAGTAAAAAAAGAAATACAGGTTGTACTTTCGCACTTTCCTTTACAATTATGGAAGTAAACGTTACCACCGCAGAACAATTGAGGTTAACTGCTGAAGAATTTGAATTAATCAGGCAAAAATTGGGACGGATCCCCAACTTTACTGAACTCTGTTGCTTTAGTGCAATGTGGAGCGAGCATTGCAGTTACAAAAACTCCATTAAATGGCTGAAAACTTTACCAAGGGATGGAAAGAAAATGCTGGTGAAAGCCGGCGAGGAAAATGCCGGACTGATGGATATTGGCGATGGATATGGTGTGGTATTTAAAATCGAAAGCCATAACCATCCCAGCGCAATTGAACCTTTCCAGGGATCAGCCACCGGAGTGGGCGGCATACACAGGGATATTTTTACAATGGGTGCAAGACCGATCGCGTCACTAAACTCATTGCGTTTTGGAAATTTAACTGAGACCAAAACCCAGCATCTATTAGCCGGGGTGGTTCACGGAATCGGACATTACGGTAACTGCTTTGGTGTGCCGACCGTAGGAGGTGAAATCTATTTTGAAAATTGCTATCATACCAACCCATTGGTTAACGCCATGAGTGTGGGCATTTTAAAAAATGGTGAAACAATTTCCGCTACCGCGGAAGGAATCGGTAACCCCGTTTTCTTTGTAGGAAGCGCGACCGGAAAGGACGGTATTGGGGGTGCGTCATTCGCGTCGGCCAATATTACCGCTGATAGTGCGGAGGATCTTCCTGCCGTACAGGTAGGTGATCCGTTCCAGGAAAAAAAATTATTGGAAGCTTGTCTTGAAGTAATAAAGACAGGTGCCATCATAGGAATGCAGGATATGGGCGCAGCCGGAATTATTTGCTCTACCTCGGAGATGAGTGCCAAAGGGAATTCCGGCATGAGGATCGACCTTGACCTCGTTCCTATGCGACAACAAAATATGAAAGCCTGGGAATTATTGTTGAGCGAAAGCCAGGAAAGAATGCTGATGGTGGTAGAAAAGGGAAGGGAGGCGGATGTAAAGAAAGTATTCGAAAAATGGGATCTTCCCTGTAGTGAAATTGGTGCGGTAACAGAAGGCGGTCTGTTGGAATTCTATTTGTACGGGGTATTGGAAGCGACACTTCCGGCTGTTGAATTGGTATTGGGAGGTGGTGCGCCCCAATACGAAAGAGACTATACCAGGCCGGAATACCTCAATAAGGTTGCGGCATTTAAGGAAGATTTAATTGAATTGCCCTTGAATTTGAAATCAGTAGCGGAGGAATTAATTCAATTACCTAATATTGCGAGTAAGCGTTGGGCGTATATTCAATATGACAGCACGGTAGGCGCAGGTACTGCCAGCACCAACGAACCAAGTGATGCGGCAATTGTAATTGCCAAGCCAACTACCAAAGGACTCGCGCTTACAACGGATTGCAACAGCAGGTATGTGTTTGCAGATCCTTACAAAGGAGCGATGATCGCTGTGGCCGAAGCTGCAAGGAATATCGTATGTAGCGGCGGCCAGCCATTGGGCGTTACCAATTGCCTGAACTTTGGCAATCCCTACAACCCCGAAGTCTATTACCAGTTTGTGAATGCCATCAAAGGCATGGGGGAAGCCTGTATTAAATTTGATACGCCTGTTACCGGTGGTAATGTAAGTTTCTATAACCAGTCGCCGGATGGACCGGTATACCCTACTCCCACGATTGGCATGGTGGGTTTACTCGATAATGTAGACAAGAAAATGACATTGGATTTTAAAAAGTCGGGGGACCTTATTTATCTGATTGGACAAAGCAGGAGCAATATCAACTCATCAGAATACCTGCACAAAATTCACGGAATAGAATTTAGCCCGGCTCCGCATTTTGATTTGGAAGAAGAATTTGCTTTGCACCGGGTGATAAAAGAGCTGATTGATAAAGACATAATCGCTTCCGCACATGATGTTAGCGAAGGCGGGTTATTTGTCACCATTTCTGAGAGTGGCTTTAACCGGAACCTGGGCTACCATATAGCCACCAGTAAAACAGTCCGCAAGGATGCCTGGCTATTTGGCGAAGCACAGAGCCGGGTTATTGTATCGGTGGATAAGAAAGAGGCAGCAAACCTTGAAGCGACTTTAAAGACCTTAAATTTTCCATTTGAAATGCTTGGAACTGTTACAGATGGACCTGTTAGTATTGATGATGAAAACTGGGATACTATTACTGAATGGAAATACAAATACGATCATGCGATCGGCAATCATCTGGCCGGGCATGAATCAGAACAGGCTTTGACTGCACTATAGTATGTGCAATTATATAGAAGAAAAATTGTCTTACCAATAGCACTTCAAATCCGTAACTTTAAAAAAACAATTTTCCGGTATGGGACTTATTTATGCTACAATAGAACTGACCAACCAGTATGATGAATACAAAAATGAAGAGGGTTTATTGCCGCTTGATGCAATAAGGCGGTGGAGTGGTGAATTCATGATTGATACTGGCGCAATAAGGATGGCAATTAACGAAGATATCAAAAAAAAGTTAGGACTGAAAAATGGTATCATGATGAATGTTTCTCTGGCAGATGGGAATATAAAACAGGTAGAGATGGTGGGCGGTATTAAGGTGAGGTTTGGCGACCGAACCTGTTATACTGATGCATTTGTTTTACCGGACGGTACAGAGCCTTTACTTGGCGCAATACCTTTAGAAGGAATGGACTTAGTAGTTATCCCATCAGAAAACAAACTGGAGTATAACCCCAAACATCCTGATGGTGCTTTGTTTTCATTGAAATAATACATATCTTTTTTTGATTGCAACAACTATATTAACAAATGAATAAAAAAATCGCCATCATAGGAGGAGGAAACCTGGGTACAGCTATTGCTGAAGGATTAATAAAAAGTAAATTTTGCAGGGCCGCTGATATCACGGTAACCAAAAGGAATATTGCTGCTATCAAATACCTTTCAGATAGGGGAGTAAATGTAATATCGGACAATGCAGCGGCTGTCCGAAGCAGTGAACTGGTGATAATAGCTGTTAAACCATTCCAGGTAATTGATGTACTGAATGGCTTTAAGAAAGAGCTGACTTCAAAACATATCCTGGTGTCCGTGGTTACGGGTGTGCTGATGGAAGAAATTGAAACAACGATCAAAAAGAAACTCCCTGTTTTCCGGGCTATGCCCAATACCGCTATCGCCATACAGGAAAGCATGACCTGCATCAGTTATTCCAACGCGGCAGATACCGAAGTTGGTTTTGTAAAGGAGTTATTTGCCACCCTGGGTAAGGTGACGATGATTGATGAAAAACTAATGGATGCGGCTACCGTATTAGGCGCCTGTGGAACCGCCTTCGCAATGCGATATATACGGGCCAATATACAAGGCGGGATAGAGATAGGTTTTGATTCCGCTACCGCCAATTTAATCGCGGCCCAAACAGTAAAAGGTGCCGCTGATTTGTTATTGCAAAAAGGTACTCACCCCGAACAGGAGATTGACAAAGTAACCACGCCGAAAGGCTGTACCATTGTAGGACTGAATGAAATGGAACACCAGGGATTCAGTTCTTCCCTGATTAAGGGAATTGCAGTGAGCTATAATAAGATTGCAAAGGGGTAAAAGAAGGTTGAAAGTCGAAAGTTGAAGGTTTGTGTATGCCTGAAATATGTTGACGGATACAGCAAGTTTGACAATTAATCCGTTGGACGTTACCTATTGCCTATTTCCTATTGCCTATTGCCTATTACCCATTGCCATTGCCCATTAACCATTCCTCACCTCGCCGCCCTTCGGTAAAAATAATACGCAAACAACCCAAACATAATATTGGGAACCCAGGCGGCAAGGAAAGGTGTAAAATTTCCCTTTGTAGCAAATACCAGCGAAAAACGGCCAAACAGGATATATAACACACTCAGTACAACCCCGACAGCCAAATGAAACCCGCTGCCTCCTCTTACTCTGCGGGATGCCAGGGTGGCCCCGATCATTGATAATATGATCACCGAAACAGGTATAGCATCCCGGTTATATCTTTCCACCAACAGGGAATTGATCCCCTCTGACCCCCTTATTTCTTCCTTCCTTATCAATTCCTTCAACTCAGGAGTGGGTAATCGATCCTTTAAATATTCATCCTTTCTCAAATCAACCGGTTTAAAATTGTAGTTCATTGAAAGCGTGGAATAGTGCTTTACAGATTCTTTGTCTTTTGTAAAAAAGCGTTCCATGACGCTATTCATTCTCCACTTTTTTGTAGCAGTATCCCAGGCTATATTTTCGGCGCGCAGGTTATACTTCAACTGGTTATTTTCAAATTTTTGAATAAAAAAATTGACGCCGGTTTTACCAGTCGTATCATAGTATTTTATACCCGCATAAGAATTTGAATCCAACCTGAAATAATAATTTTGTGGAAAAGACCTCATATCTGTGGGCGAATAGTAATCTACATACTTTGCTTCAAAAATGCCCCAGATTGCATTCGCCCTTGGTAATACAAACTGGTAGACCAGCCAGAGTAGCCCGGCCAAAAAAATACTCCCGACCCAATAAGGAAGAAGAAAACGCCTGAAACTGACACCACTGCTTAATATAGCGATCACTTCTGATCGCTCCGCCATTTTAGCAGTAAAAAATATAACCGCAATAAATACAAATAAGGGGAACAGCATGGCGTCAATACGGGGAACAAGTCCGAAATAATAATCTGTTATGATCCTGCTTACTGGCAATTTGGATTTTACAAAATCATCCGTTTTTTCACTGACGTCTATCACCACCACTATTACGGTAAACAATATCAAACAAAAGAAAAAAGTGGTCAGGTATTTCTTCAGTATGTAGCGGTCGATTATCTTCATTTGATTTTATCCGCACAAAACTAACCTAAAACAGGGAGCGGGAGAAATTGCGGTGGCGCCTCACCCCCGAAACCAGTGCGGGACAGGTGTAATCTAAATTGTTAATCTTCATTTTTAAGCACAATACCCGGTCACCCCACTTCGTTTACTCCACCGCGATGGAAATAGAACTGTTAATCTAATATTTTCACCTCTGTCCTTCTGTTCACCTGTCTCCCTTCTTCAGAATCATTTTCAGCGATGGGTACAGTGAGTCCATATCCCCTTGAACTAACTCTTTCAGGGGCAATACCCTTTGTTAATAAATAGGCTCTGACTGTATTTGCCCTGTTAGTAGATAAGATCATATTTGCGTCCGCCTTACCTATGTTGTCCGTATGCCCTCCAATTTCGATTTTTTCATCGTCTTTTCTGTTCAGGTATTCAACTAATTCATCCAATACAGCGTATGCTTCCGCCTTTAAGGTTGCTTTGCCCGACTCAAAAGTACAGTTTTCCAGCACAAATGATTTAGGCGCTTCAAACTGTATATCCACTTTAAATCCCTTTTTGTAAAATTGATTTTCTTTTAATGCGGGTATATCCAGCACATTATAACTGGTGGAATCCTTAAATCCCAAAATGAATATCTCATATTTATCGCCCGCAGGCAGGCGCAGGGAAAATTTACCTGCGGAATCGCTTAATCCCTGGTACTCCCTGTTATTCAGCTGACCTCTGAAAATTACGATCTCATGATTGAGCATTTCGCCTGACTTGGCATCAGCAATGGTAACGTCTACGGGTGCATCTTTTGGTAAATTTCCCGGCTGCGTGGCCTGAGCTAAAATAAATACCGGCATAAGAAAAATGGCCGGCAGGTAAAAATGCATCCTCTTCATAGTGGCTTAATTTAAGTACAAATTAAAGATAAAAAAAAGTATATAAAGTCTGTAAAGGAAATAAAGTATATAACATTATTTTCCGGTGGTTAATATTGTATTAGCAACTTCATGTGAAAATAGCAATGATGAAGGAATGAATAAAAGTTTCTATAACCGCTGCTGAAAACGGATTACCATTTCGGATTTCCATTCATTAAAATCGCCGCCAATGATATGATTTCTTGCTGCTGTTACCAGCCATATATAGAACGCGAGGTTATGCACACTGGCAATTGTAAGTCCCAGCATTTCCTTAGACTTTATTAGATGTCGCAGATAGGCTTTGCTGTAATAGTTACTCACTTCACATTCAAAACCTTCATCAATTGGAGAAAAATCGCGTTCCCATTTTTTATTGTCGATATTCACCACCCCGCTGGTAGTAAAAAGCATTGCATTGCGGCCGTTCCGCGTGGGCATTACACAATCAAACATATCAATTCCTAAGGCAATACACTCTAAAATATTCCAGGGAGTTCCTACTCCCATTAAATAACGTGGCTTATTAACCGGGAGAATATCGCAGCAATGCGCGGTAAATTCATACATCATTTCCAAAGGCTCACCTACACTTAATCCGCCGATGGCATTACCATCCGCATTGATGGAGGCAATGAATTCCGCCGAAGCGGTACGTAGTTCTTTATAGGTACCACCCTGTACTATCGGGAAAAGACTTTGCGTATACCCATATTTACCAGCTGTTTCATTAAAGCGCTTAAAACACCTGCCAAGCCAGCGATGCGTCAATTCCATGCTTTTATGGGCATAATCATAATCACCGGGATAAGGAGGACATTCGTCAAAGGCCATGACGATGTCGCCCCCGATAATACGCTGAATATCCATTACCCTTTCGGGAGTAAACAAATGTTTACTGCCATCAATATGCGATTGAAAGATCACACCATCCTCATTTATTTTACGGTTATTAGCCAGTGAAAATACCTGGTAACCGCCACTATCAGTCAATACCGGCCGATTCCATCCCATGAATTGGTGTAATCCCCCGGCTGCTTCCAAAGTTTCCAGGCCGGGCCGTAAAAACAAATGATAGGTATTACCCAAAATTACCTGTGCCTTTATATCATTGATTAATTGTTGCTGTGTAACGGTTTTTACGCTTCCCGCCGTGCCGACCGGCATAAAAACAGGCGTCAGTATTTCACCATGGCCAGTCGTAATCTTTCCGGTTCTTGCCTTTGTAAGGGAATCGGTTTGTTGTAATTCAAATAGGAGAGATGCCATAAAAGATCCCAAGCTAAGAGTTCTGGGGGAAGCAAAAATATTGTATATTTAGCTAACTCCCCCAATCCTGCCGGTTGAGGGACTTATTCGAATAATCTGAATAAATAACACTATATAATCTTCCACCTGGCATATCCATATACCAGCAGCATACCAGGCAGGTGGCTGCTTTATAATAAACCAACATTCAACATACATCATTGCCATATTAATACACAATATTGTGGAATGTTGTGGTAATAATGTGGGAATGATATGGGAAAGACATATATCTGTCATAGATCTGCCATGAGTAAGAATTAGGGATTAGATCACTTTCAATTAATGTTATTCAGGAGTCGCGGCTTCGTATTTAGATCCAAAATTCTACCTTAGGGAGGTTTAGAAACATTTGAGTATTTCTCAATTATCAATTAATAATTATCCATTAATAATCTTCCCCAGGATTAATTTCTCCTAAAATGCCTTTCAAAGCGCCTTTGTTATAAACCTTAAGGAACCCCTATTTTTGCACTCATGAACCTAACTAACCTTTTACTGCATTGGCATGGAATCATTTTTATTTTTTTTTGTCTCTTCGCTATGGTTCAAATCTTTTATTACCTTTTTTTCTTTGCCCGGTTGGCCTTTTTTAAAGCTGCCAGAAAAACGAGCACGCATACACATCCAGTTTCCGTAATCATTTGTGCAAGGGATGAAGCTGCAAACCTGGCCAGGAACCTTCCCGGATCACTTGTACAGGTGTACCCAACTTCCCATGAAATAATAGTTGTAAACGACAATTCATTTGATGATAGTAAATATTTATTGGAAGAATTTGAGCGTCGTTTCAGGCAATTGAAAGTGGTAGAAC
>JBDTWP010000266.1:0-9768 GCA_040006615.1 Ferruginibacter sp. | reverse complement strand
GGTTATTTCCACCGTATTGATGCGGTAGACAAGGTCTTTCCTGAATTTATTTTCGTTGGCCAGTTCTGCAAGTGGCAGATTGGTGGCGCATATCAGCCGGATATCAATGGGAGTGATTTCATTCGTGCCCAGCCTCTGTATATTACGGCTCTGCAATACCGTTAGTAGTTTCGCTTGCTGTTGAAGCGATATATTTCCTATTTCATCGAGGAATAGCGTACCATAGTTTGCAGCTTCAAACCGACCCATCCGATCCTCACGGGCATCCGTAAACGCTCCCTTCTTATGGCCAAAGAGTTCGCTTTCGAACAAGGATTCCGTTAATGCGCCTACGTCCACTTTTACAAATGCATTTTTTGCCCTTAATGATTTTTGATAAATGGCCTGCGCTACGAGTTCCTTACCTGTACCGTTTTCCCCCAGTATGAGTACATTGGCATCCGTGGGAGCGATTTTCTCTATTTTATAAAATATCTCCTCCATTACTTCGCTTGTGCCTAACAACTGATTGCCAATCACGGAATCATTGGCAACTTTTAGCGAGGGGGCAGATTTACCTGAATTTTTCTTTTGTAAAATATCCGTAATCGTGGCTATTAATTTTTCGTTGTGCCATGGCTTCACCATAAAATCCGAGGCACCTTCTTTTAGAGAACGTACCGCCAGGTCAATGTCTCCATAAGCCGTGATCATAACTACGGCCATATTTTCATTCAGGGCCTTTATCTTTTTCAGCCAGTAAATACCTTCGTTGCCGGTGTTGATACTACTGTTGAAATTCATGTCCAGCAGCACAATGTCAAATTTCATGGAAGCGAGTAAATGCCGGATATTCTCCGGTTTTTTTTCAGTTACCACTTCTTTCGCTTCGGTTTTCAACAATAGTTTTACAGCGGTGAGTACGTCTGTATCATCATCAATTACAAGTATGCTGGCGTTTTTTAAGTTCATTATTTATTTTTTAACTGGCCATGATGAATTACAGGCAAAGTATATCGAATGTTTCAAAAGGACGATTCAAAAATGGGAAATAAAAATAATTAATTTTTATTCAAACAATCAAAACTGTTTTTGTACAGGGAAATGAAATCAATCTTAGCGGGATAATCAACTTTCATAAGTCATTTTTGGCCGGCCGGCTTTTAGTAATTGCCGGCTGATCTGCCTGAACCCCTGTACAAATGAGAAACCTTCTAAATACTGTATCAAAACCGGATAATAGTTGTATCGAAAGCGGACAGTCCTTTTATTGTCCATTTTATAAGTAGCTGAAAATAAAGCTTCTATGATTTGGCACGCCTTTGAATGAAGATGTAGCAGAAAAGTTCTTTTCAAAATAAACAATAAAAATTCTTCAAACAAAAAATATTAAAATCATGAAAAAGCAATCCTTCGTTTTGTTTTCTTCAATGAATAAAGAAGACATAACAAATCTCGCAATGGGAATTAAAGAAACAATAGCTTTCGGCCTTGTAGAGTTTCGCCCGAAAAAATTTACCGCTGCTGAATTATGGAACATCCAACGCCAGGGAAAGGCAAGGATCCAAAGGAGATATTTATAATGATTACAATCAAAATTATTAATTCTCAAAAAATAAAATTATGAAAAAGCAATCTAACATGTTGTTCGTAAAATTTGGCAAGGATGCACTGGCAAATCTTACAATGGAAGTAAAGGAAACTTTAGCGGCTGGTTTTAAACTGCCAGGCCAAAAAGCTTTCACTGCCGCCGATCTGTGGAATATTCAACGCCAGCGCAGGAGTATGGTACAACGCAGATTTCTATTTTAAGACATCGGCGGCAATTGGGAAACCGGTTTAATGAAACGCCTCAAAAGAACTTATCTACCGTGCGGAAAAAACTGTATCAAAAGCGGACACTTGTTGTATCGATAGCGTACAGTAGTAAGGGCCTTTCATCCGCAATGCATTGAAATGCAAAGGTTTATGTTTTGGCATGGGTTTGTGTAAAGAAGGGATGAGAAATGAGCAATGGGCAATGGGCAATGGGGGATGAATGGTAAGTAAGGGGCAGGCATTATTCAATTGAACAGTATAAATACAAAAGAAAAAAATGGACAGGGCAATAGAAAAAAAGTTTTGGAACAGCAAGCGGATCATGATCATTGGTGGTACGGTGGCGCTGGTAGCGTTGTTGAGTGCCAGTGTATATTTCTCTTCAGGCAAATCCAAATTGAATGTAGTAACCGATAGAATTACCATTAACGAAGTTAAACAGGGGCCGTTCCAGGAATTTATTCCCGTGGATGGGGTGGTATTGCCGGTTACCACCATTTACCTGGATGCGATCGAGGGGGGCAGGGTGGAACAGAAATTCGTGGATGACGGCAGCATCATGAAAAAGAATGAACCGATATTAAGATTGAGTAATACTGACCTGGAACTAAGCCTGGCCAACCAGGAAACCGCCGTGTTCAATGTATTGACACAAATGCAGAATACAAAAAATATTGCGGAACAAAATTCTATGAACCGGCAGACTCAAATGGCTGATGTGGACAATGCATTAAAAGAAGCTGAAAGAGTGTATAAAGTAAATAAGAAATTATACGATCAAAAAGTGATTGGAAAACAGGAATATGAATCAAGCCTGAATTTATACAACTACCAGGTAACGAGGAGAAAGATGTCGGAAGACATATTGAAACAGGATGGAAGTTCGATGAAACTGCAGGTAGCGCAAGCGAAAGAATCCTACGAGCGCATGCAAAATACATTGGCATTGATGCGTAAAAAAGTAGGTGATTTAATTGTAAGGGCACCGGTTGACGGGCAACTGACATCCCTTGACGCTGAGATCGGGCAAAATAAAAATAAAGGGGAACGCCTTGGCCAGATTGATGTGATGAGCGGTTTTAAAGCAAGGGTAAATGTGGATGAACATTATATTTCCAGGGTATTTATTGGCCTTAAAGGTAATTGCCCGCTGGCGGGAAAAGATTATAAACTCACCATCAAGAAAGTATTTACACAGGTAGTTGGTGGCAGGTTCCAGGTGGATATGGAATTTGACGACAGCATACCAGCGGGCCTCAGGAGGGGACAAACGCTGCAAATCCACCTCACATTGAGTGATGAAAGAAGCGCTTTACTGGTGAATAAAGGAGGATTTTACCAGCAAACCGGCGGTAACTGGATATTTAAAGTAAGTGAGAACGGAAATATGGCTTACAAGGTAGATATCCAGGTAGGCAACCAGAACCCTGATTATTATGAAGTGTTGCAGGGCTTAAAAGCAGGTGATAAAGTGATTACAAGCAGTTATGAGAATTATGGAAATATTCAGGAGTTGGTGTTAAAGTCACCCTAATCCGGGTGACAGACTTTTGAAGCGTGGAGCATGATATAGTTGATTAGATTACAGGTTGATAGGTTGATAAAAATAGGGCCCAAAATAATATTATGAAATAAAAATTTCTTTTATGAAACACATAATAATAAATCTTTCATTAGTTTTCTTAACGATGAGTGTATTAACCTCATCAAGAGAGAACGCAGGTATCAATAACGCGAATAATTTGTTAAAAAATAATCATGCCTGTTTACATAAAAGTAAGGGGTATGCCATCGATTTAACGTGCAAACAAACCCCCGTGGTTCGGGGAAAAAGCGAGGACACACCTGTTGCACCTGTAGCGGATAACGAAGTACCGCTTTCCCCGATCAGCCGTTTTATCCTGTTGCAATAAAATCCAGTTCATTTATTCATCAACCAGAAATATAAATATGATACACATTCAAAATCTTGAAAAAATTTATCGTACTGAAGAAGTAGAAACAGTAGCACTCAACAACCTGTCCATCGACATTAAGGAAGGAGAGTTTGTCGCCATCATGGGCCCTTCGGGCTGTGGCAAAAGTACCTTACTGAATATATTGGGTTTGCTCGACGACCAGGATGAAGGCAGCTTTTTATTCAATGGTATTGAAGTCGCTAAATTTAATGAACGTAAAAGAGCTGATCTGCGCAAGCGCAATATTGGCTTCGTGTTCCAGAGTTTCAACCTCATCGATGAATTGACCGTATTTGAGAATGTGGAACTACCCCTGATCTATACCGGTGTAAAGCCAGCCGACCGCAAAAAAAGAGTGGAAGAAGTACTGGATAAAATGCAGATCATGCATCGTAGGAATCACTATCCCCAGCAGCTGAGTGGTGGACAACAGCAACGCGTAGCCGTTGCCAGGGCCGTTGTAAATAAACCAAAACTAATATTAGCGGATGAGCCCACCGGAAATCTCGATAGCACGAATGGTAATGAGGTAATGCAATTATTGACCGACTTGAATGAGCAGGGCACTACCGTGATAATGGTAACGCATAGTGAACATGACGCCCGGTACAGCCACCGTATAATCCGTATGCTGGATGGACAAACGGTGACCGAGAATATCCTGGTGTAACAGTCATTCACATAGCTGGCGTTTTAAACAGATTATCCAAATCAAATAAAAATAGTTATCGTGATCCCAATCAATTTGAAATCCGCATTTCGCCAATTGTGGAAGAATCGATTGTTTAGCATGGTAAACATTATTGGTTTGTCTGCCGGCCTGGCAAGTGTGATGGCATTGCTGGCGGGGGTATACCTCTATTCCACCACGGATGATATGCACCGCGATAAAGACAGGATGTATTATTTAAAAACTACCGGCGCAGATGGAAATGAATTTACCCAGACCACGTACCCGTTGCTTGATGAGATATTGAAAACCTGTCCGGAAGTGGAAGCGGGAACCCATGCACAGCACTGGAGCAACCCCTGGCTAAAATATGGTGAAAAGGAATTACAGGAAAATACCATGTACGTCGATACTGGTTTTTTCCGGGTATTTAGTTTTCCCCTGAAATATGGCAATGCGTCCAGGGCCCTGAACGATAAATTTTCCGTTGTGATTTCAGACAAGGTGGCAATTCAGTTATTCGGGAAAACTGATCCGGTCGGGCAGACAGTTTTTGCTGATGATACCGTGCAGCTAACCGTTACCGGTGTACTGGAAACAATTCCAGCCAATAGCACTGTTCATGCTGAAATATTTTTAACTACTGCCCTTTTAAAAAGCAATCCGAATTTCGTAAGCAATGCAAACTGGTACAATGGTTTCGCATTAAATTTTATAAAACTCCTGCCCGGCAAAAGTATCAACGCCCTTGATTCAAAAATCGCTAAGTTGGTTGCGCTCAACTATGCTCCCACCAGGAAAACCGATAAGGTAAAAGCGGTGCCGTTTACCAACATGCGCAATGAAGCTGGCCCTGTCATTAATATAATCATTAAAGGTTCTGTTGGTACAGCCATATTTATTTTACTAATTGTCCTTGTCAACCTGCTGAATCTGAATACTGCTATTATGTACACCCGCAGCAGGGAAGTAGCAGTTCGCCAGATCATGGGAAGTGGTAAAGCCAATATTATCAAACAGTTTTGCCTTGAAAACGCCTTAATCGTTTTTTTGTCTTTAATTCTCGGAGGTTTAATATTCATTAATATTTTATTGCCCCAGCTAAACACTATGTATGGGAGCCGATTCGGTGAAGTGTCCTTATCGCCGGGTAAGGATTACCTGTTTGTATTGGTATTTATCGTTATCGGTATCATCCTAACTATAGCGGCAGGAACTTTGCCCGCCCTAAAGCTTTTATCAGTCAGGGTTTCAGATGGTGTAAAGGGTAAGATCATTAAAGCGGGCGGCAATCATCGCATCCGCAATATTTTTATCGCTTTTCAGTTTACGCTGGCTATAATATTTATTTGTATCACCATTATTTTGAACAGGCAGATCGATTTCATGAAGAATGCTTCACCTGGTTTTAATAAAGATGATATTGCAGTGGTAAGCCTTGACCTGGCATTTAAAAACACGGATGTGGCAAGGGCCCATTTTGAAACCATATTAAATGATCTTAGGACCAAACCTTTTATCAAATCAGTTTCCACAAATTCGGTCATTCCCACGGCCTACTGGGACAACTTTAATAATTATATCGACCCTGCCACCAACAAGGAAGTAACACTAAGGCATACAAGCGCTGATGCAGGATTCGTTACAACTTTTGAAATACCCCTGATTGAAGGAAGGAATTTTAGCGATGCTTTGACCGCTACAGAAAAGAAGTCAGTTATGATCAACCGGACTGCCATGAAAGCGTTAGGATGGGCAACAGCTGCGGGCAAACAACTGAGAGAAAAGGGCGGGGATGATATGTACACTGTTATAGGTGTGATGGAAGATTTTCATCACCAGGATATGCAAAAAGGAATTGAACCCCTGTTACATTGGTATGGTGGCAAACAGGGGTTAATGGGTAATAATTACCTCAGTATTCGTGCCGAAAGAAGTCATATCAAAGGGGTGCTTCAACAATTGCAGGCTGATTTCAATGCGATGCCATCAAGGCGCCCTTTTAAGCAGGATCTCATGACAGACCTTGTGAGCAGGCAATATGCATTGATAGATGGCATATTGAAGACCACCAATTTTGTTGCGTTACTTACCATCATCATATCCTGCATGGGTATGTTTGGGCTTATTTCTTTATTCGCAAAACAACGGGTAAAGGAAATCGGTATCCGCAAAGTATTGGGAGCACAGGTTTCGCAGATCGTACTCCTGCTGGCAAAGGATTTTAGCAGGCTTATTATGATTGCCTGCATAATAGCATTTCCTGTGGCCTGGTTTGCCATGGATAGCTGGTTGCAGAGTTTTGCAAACAGGATCAGTATTCAATGGTGGATGTTTGTCCTGGCCGGATGTTTTGCCTTGTTGATCGCATTTTTTACAATAGGCTTCCAGGCGGTTAAAGCAGCGCTTGCAAACCCGGTGAATAGTTTGAGAACGGAGTGAGGTAAATGTGAAAATGTGAAAATGTGAAAATTTGAAAATGTGAAAATGAAAGAATGTGCTAATGTGCTAATGTGCTAATGCGAAAATGTGAAAATGAAAGAATGTGCTAATGTGAAAATGTGCAATAAATAATGAGTAATGAATAATGAGTAATGAGTGATATAATTAACAATAAGCAATGAAGAATATATAAATCATGAATCATCAACCATGAATCATCAACCATGAATCATCAACCTTGAAATATTAACTCTCTTACAATGCTAAAAAACTATTTCAAAATCACCTGGCGGAATTTATTGAGAAATAAAACTTTTTCCTTTATTAATATCGCTGGGTTGGCGATCGGCCTCGGTTGTTTTTTACTGATCACATTGTATGTAACCGATGAGTTGAGTTATGACCGGTACAATGAAAAGGCCGGCAGGATCTACCGGATTGATACTGATATTCGCTTGGGTGGCACGGATCTTAAGCTGGCTGTATGTAGTGACCCCATGGGTGCGACCTTAAAAAAAGATTATCCCCAGGTAGAGCAGTTCGTTCGTTTTTATAATTCAAACGGCTCTAAACTGATAAAAAAAGGGAATGACTTTATCAATGAGCAAAGAGTGGTGAATGCGGATTCTACTTTATTTGATGTGTTTACTTTACCGGCGGTAGAGGGGGATACGAAAAATGCATTGAATGAACCCAATACCGTCGTAATCACTGAAACTACTGCAAAAAAATATTTTGGTAACACGCATGTTGTTGGTAAAACGATTGAAACCGATGAAAGCAAAAATAAACTTTACAAAATAACAGCAGTTATAAAGGATATACCATTGAATTCGCATTTCAATTTTGATTTTATTTTTTCGATGGATAATGTGGAATATGGTTTCGGAAATTACCTGAGCCAGAATTTCCAAACTTATATCCTGTTAAGGGAAGGAACGTCTTATAAAGCTTTTGAAAAAAATTTTACCCAGGTTATTGATAAATATATATTTCCACAGGCCAGGGAGTTTATGCAGATAAGCAGCATGGACGATTTCAAAAAAAGCGGCAACCGTTTGGAATATAGTTTAATGCCGTTAACAGATATTCATTTAAAATCAAACAGGTTTCCTGAATTGGGTGTAAACGGCAACATGCAATATGTTTATATTTTTGCCGCTGTGGCGTTATTTATTCTATTGATTGCCTGTATCAACTTTATGAATTTATCTACCGCGCGTTCTGCCAGCAGGGCCAGGGAAGTAGGTATCCGCAAAGTATTGGGTACTGAAAAAAGTTCATTGATCTGGCAATTCCTTACGGAATCAACCGTGATGGTTTTTATAGCCCTGATATTAGCCCTGGTGATGGTTCGGCTCGTGCTTCCTTATTTTAATGATGTATCTGCCAAGTCTCTGTCGCTGGGCGGTTTATTTTCTTATCAGGTATTATGCCTGCTTATTTTGCTGCCATTCGTTGTAGGCGCTTTGGCCGGAAGTTATCCGGCATTCTACTTGTCTTCTTTTCAACCTGTTAAAGTATTGAAGGGGAAAATAAATGCCGGGTTTAAAAAAAGTTACCTGCGCAGTGGCCTGGTAGTATTTCAGTTTTGGACCTCAATTATTTTGATCATTGGTACCATCATTGTTTTTAACCAGCTTAATTATATACAGACTAAAAAAATTGGTTTCAATAAAGATCAGGTATTGGTGGTGAATGGAACCGGCGCCCTGGGTAACAATGCCGATGCGTTTAAAAATGAAATAGCTAAAATGACAGGTGTGATCAGTTCCACATTCGCCGGTTATCTGCCGGTGTCTAATTCTTCACGAAGTGATAATACCTATTCATCAGAAGCTGTCATGAATGCCAGAAATGGATTTAATATGCAATCCTGGGTTATTGATCAGGATTATCTCCGCACCATGGGCATGGAACTTAGTATGGGCAGGGATTTTTCAAGGGACTATGGTACCGATTCTACAGCGGTGATCATTAATGAATCCACCGCCAAAATTTTGGGTTATAAAGATCCCATCGGGAAAAAAATATACACTCCCCGTGATAATAATTCCAGTGAAACCATTGCCTATACTGTGATTGGTGTAGTAAAAAATTTTAATTTCGAATCTCTTCATCATACGATCTCACCATTGTGTTTTCGCCTGGGCAAAAGCAGGTGGGTCACTGCTTTTAAAGTGAAGACTGACGATATAACGCCACTGATAAAAACTATTGAATCAAGGTATAAGGCCATGGCACCGGGTATGCCCTTTAGTTACGAGTTTCTGGATGATGCTTTTGACCAGATGTACCGTGCGGAACAAAGGGTGGGTAAAATCTTTTTATCCTTTGCCATCCTAACAATCCTGATAGCAGGACTGGGCCTGTTTGGACTGGCTACCTATATGGCCGAGCAAAGAACCAAAGAAATCGGCTTACGTAAGGTATTGGGCGCATCAGTTGCAAACCTTGTTGCAATGCTTTCTGGTGATTTTTTGAAATTAGTGTGTATCGCCTCCGTGTTTGCGTTTCCGGTAGCATGGTTTGGAATGAATAAATGGTTGCAGGACTTTGCTTTCCGGATTAATATTAGCTGGTGGGTTTTTGTAGTGGCTGCTGTTGTTGCATTATTGATCGCTTTGGTGACAGTCAGCTTCCAGGCTATAAAGGCCGCGATAGCGAACCCGGTGAAGAGTTTGAGAACGGAATGAAGCAAATTTGCTAATTAGCTAATTTGCTAATGTGCTAATGTGCTAATGTGAAAATGTGAAAATGAGGAAATATGCTACTGTGCTAATATGCCAATGTTAAACAGCTATGTATTATTGAAATACAAATGCTGGTAAACTGATTATTTTCTTAATCAACCTGGATTAATTAATTAATGGAAATAATGGATGAATATTAAATGTAGTG
>JBDTWP010000265.1:0-9818 GCA_040006615.1 Ferruginibacter sp. | reverse complement strand
TGCCACAATGCGATGTACTTCGAGGATGTCAAATGCATACTGAATAATGAGAGGAATACATTTGCTCATTATGCCGTTCCCTTGTTTACCCGGCATCAACCAATACCCGATCTCAAGATGTTTATGATCCTTATGCCAGTCATTAAACCCACAGGCGCCAATTAATTCAGCGGGGTTATTTTCATAACAAATGGCCCACCAGATACCGCTTTCATTTTTTAGAAGTCCATTATAAAAATCCATTTGAGCCCCGGTGGATTCCATTGACGTATAAGAAACGCCATAATATTTAATAATGGCAGGATGGGACAACCCCTCAAATATTTTTGATTGATCAGCAGCAATAATTTTCCTTAAAAGAAATTGCCCCGTACTTATTTCAGGAAACATGATCTTTTGTTAACTCGCAAAAATAATAACTGGAAATTAAATAAATCCGACTTTTTGTTTGGATTCAATTGCCTATTGCCTATTGCCTATTGCCTATTGCCAATTGCCTATTGCTTATAAGCCCCCGGGGGCGAAGCCGGGCATCACTTCTTCAATCACCTTTCCCACACAGCCATTCGGCATTTGTATTTGCAACATTGCTGCTATCGTAGCCGCAATATCCGTCATGTAGGTCTCCCTGTTAGTCTTACCCTGTTTCACGTTCCAACCAAAAAATAATAAAGGTATATGCGCATCATAGGGGTTCCATAAGCCATGCGTTGTTCCTTTACTGCCACCATCGAAATACCCCGGCTTAAATGTAAACACTATGTCACCACTGCGTTTGGGATTGTATCCATTGATGAGCATCTTCTTCAGGGGCTCTGGTAAGGTTGATGATGCGAGCGCATCGGTCTCAACCGCATTTATAATATATGGTTTTTGCTCCAGGAGGGTGATCGCGGTTTTTGTGATACCCTTTAGCTCTTTTTTCTGCCTGTCTATTTCGTCGGTATTTAAATATACCTGGTAGTTCTGTACGGACAAAACTGCATCCTTTATTCCGAATTTTTCAGCTATCGCCTGGTTCAGTTCCATGATGGTATTATCATCATTAACTGTGCCGCCGGGTATTTTATGTTCCGCCAAAAAAGCCGGCACATGCGCCACACCATGATCCGCGGTTAGAAAAGTAAGGTAATTCCCTTTTCCCAATACAGCGTCCAAATATTGCAGAAAATCCCCGATGTCCTTATCCAAACGCAGGTAAGTGTCTTCAACCTCAATGGAGTTAGGCCCAAAACTATGCCCCGCATAATCGGTAGACGAAATACTGATAGTAAGGAAATCGGTAGCAGATCCTCCGCCCAGTTTTTCATTTTCAATTGCTGCTTTTGCGAAGTCAAAGGTATAAGTGGAGGCATAGGGCGTATATTTAAACGCTTCGTATTTCTCAGCATTGATCAAAGATGTCTTGTGAGGAAAGGTTACTGTTTTCTCCCCACTTATACCGCCCTCATAAGGTTTGTCATCCTCAGTACTCAGATCATATTTACCAATGGGCAATATTGTATTCCAATCCTTGCTCATATAAACGGCAGGCAGATCTTTTGCATTCACCTGGTTTACCCATACCGGCAATTCATTCATGTAATAGCTGCTTGTGATCCATTTACCATTATCATACCAGTAAGCTGCATTGGCGCTATGACCGGCGGGCAATATGGCAGCTCTGTCTTTTAATGCAATTCCAATTACCTTGCTCTTAAAATTATTACTCAATCTCAGCTCATCGGTGATAGTGGTCGTCCACATATTTCCGGGACTCATTTTACCTGCGCCTGAGGCAGTTCCTACTGCTTTCACGGTGGAATCCCCGGTACAATACACACTCCTATTCAGGGATCTGTCAAACCAGCCATTTCCCACGATACCATGTATTGCCGGCACACTACCCGTGTACACGCAAGTGTGACCGGGTGCCGTAATAGTCGGCATGTACGGTATCAGCGTATTGTCGCAACTAAATCCCTGGTTCAGCATGCGTTTAAACCCATTAGCACTATATAAATCAATAAAACGATAGAGATAATCCCAGCGCATTTGATCAATTACTATCCCAATGACTAATTTAGGTTTCAGTTGAAAACCGGATTTCGTCTCACCTGATTTTGGACCAGGGACTTTATTATTAGGGGCCTGACCTGCAGAACAAAAAGCTATAAGGACAAGACTATGAGTTATTACAAAACACTTTCTAAGCATGGAAACTTTTTTTACAAAGATAGCCAGATGCAATATGTTATTAATCATCTGTTACAATTACATTTTAAGCATTTAACTGATTGGTTTGGCTAAAACCAAAAATGAATATGTGTATTTTTCCCCGGGTTAAAGCTGGGGCAATTTATGATACCAGTTCCAGGCAATGGGTGAACACTGCTTTTGTTGCACCCCCCGGAATTGATTAACCTGAAAAGAAACCTTTAAAACTGAATGTTATGCATTTTGCTTCCAATGCATTAATTTTGCCACATTTAAATATAGGATGATTAATTAATAATATTTCTAGGAAGGATTCCCTTGGTATTAAATAATAATGACGAGCCCGCTGGCTTCAAGGGAAGGCGACCGTTGCGATTTAATACGATGAATGAAACAACAAACAGCAAACAACAATTTCAACTATGGCAGACGTTTTTGAAAAATTAGTAAATGATGGCGGCCCAATCGGTCAGCACATGGACAGGGCACATGGTTATTTTACATTTCCCAAACTGGAAGGTGAACTGGGGCCGCGAATGCAATTCCGCGGTAAAGAAATGATCGTATGGAGCCTGAATAATTATTTAGGGCTTGTGAATCACCCTGAAGTGAGAAAAGTAGATACGGAAGCTGCGACCAAATACGGGATGGGCAACCCCATGGGCGCAAGGATGATGAGCGGGAATACCGCCATGCACGAAGCGCTCGAAAAGGTGATCAGTCAATTTATAAGCAGGGAGGATACCATGTTATTAAACTTCGGTTACCAGGGTATCATGAGCTGTATAGACGCATTGGTAAACCGCCGTGATGTAATTGTATATGATGCACAGGCGCATGCCTGTATCGTGGATGGGATTCGCTTGCACATGGGTCATACCTATGCATTTAAACACAATAATATAGAAGATTTTGAAAAACAGATCCAGCGTGCAGAGAAAATTGTGGAAAAATCAGGCGGGGGTATTTTAGTAATTACCGAGGGCGTATTTGGCATGGACGGTGAACAGGGCATTTTAAAGGAGATCGTAGCCGCAAAGGAGAAATATGAGTTCAGGCTATTGATTGATGATGCGCACGGTTTTGGCTATATGGGACCTACAGGCGCCGGCGCAGATGAAGCGCAGGGTTGCCAGGCCGGTGTGGATCTTTACTTCAGCACATTTGTAAAAAGCATGGGAAGCATTGGTGCATTTATCAGCGGGCCAAAAGCAGTACTTAAATTTTTGCGGTACAATACCCGTTCCCAGATATTTGCCAAAAGCCTTCCACTAATGATCGTAGAGGGAATGCTGAAGCGAATGCAAATGGTAACCACCATGCCTGAACTTAGAGAAAAATTGTGGCGGAATGTGGGCCGCCTGCAAAACGGTTTAAAAGAAAGAGGTTTTGATATTGGAAATACCAATTCACCGGTTACTCCAATCTATATGAAAGGAGATGTGCCGGAAGCCACGCAAATGGTGATGGACCTGCGGGAAAACTACCACATTTTCTGTTCTATCGTAGTATACCCGGTAATACCGAAAGGCGACATTATATACAGAATAATACCCACTGCGGCGCATAGTGATGAGGATATAGATACTACGCTGGATGCCTTTGAAGCAACAAAGAAAAAATTAGACGCAGGGGAATACAAAGCGGTAGATATACCGGATATGGCTGATGTGCCGGTATAATACAGTGCCCAAAATATATTCCTCCTGATTAAAGATCAAATAATTATTAATGGGATTTTCTTCCGGGTATGGGTCTGCTATAAGGAATCGCAACGACAGTGGCGGGAACCGTAATTCCGACATTCCATTTTTGAACAGTTTATAAGGCGTATCCATATCCTGGCGGGCATATCCCATAGGAAAACTGATGTTTATCTACTTATACGTTTATTGATTCGATAATTTGAATACATTAATCAAGAAACCAAATCATGAATTTATGAAACGGATTGCAATGCTGGGTTCAGGTTTTATCGGACGTTTTTATGCTGAATCGATACAGGGACAAAGAAGTAAAGATAAAATTGTCAGCATCTATTCCCGTCGGGAAGAGAGCGCTAAAAAATTTGCACAGGATTACGGCTGCGAACACTGGACTGTAGTCATGGAAGACTCCATCGCACAGCCGGGTGTTGATATAGTTTGTATTGCACTTCCTAATAATTTACACGAGGCAGCCGTATTGCTTTGTTGCAAACACAAAAAAGCGGTCATCACCACCAAGCCATTGGGACGCAATGGTGAAGAAGCCAAACGCATGTTGCTGGCGGTTGAAGAAGCGGGAATTTTCAATGGCTATCTTGAAGACCTTGTATATACACCTAAATTCTTAAAATCAATTGAGGCTGTTAAGAATGGCGCCCTCGGGAGAATACTCTGGGCCAAAAGCAGGGAAACTCATCCGGGCCCACACAGTGATTGGTTTTGGGATATGGAGCAATCCGGGGGAGGCTGCATACTTGACCTTGGATGTCATTGCGTGGAGATCGCCCGCAGTTTTATTGGAAAAGATATTAAGCCAGTGGAAGTAATGTGCTGGGCTGATACGCAGGTTAAGCCAATCGATGCCGAAGATCATGCCATTGGATTGGTGAAATATGAAAATGGCGCTATCGGCCAGTTTGAAGTAAGCTGGACATTTCGCGGAGGCATGGATCTGCGTGATGAGGTGATGGGAACAGAAGGAACCATCTGGATAAATAATTTTTTACGTACCGGCTTAGAAATGTTCACTACCGGCAAAAGCGCAGACTATGTAGCTGAAAAATCAGAAAGCAATGCCGGCTGGTTATTCCCGGTAGGCGATGAAAAGAATGACCTTGGTTACAACCATATGTTTACCGATATGTTTAGGTCTATGGAAGACGGTAAAGAGCCTAAAGAGACTTTTTATGATGGGTTTGTAGTAAATGCAGTTCTTGATGCGGCTTATCTTTCTGCCAAAACTAAATTATGGGAACCCGTAAAGCTCGATATATGGAGAGGAAGGGAAGGTGTTGGTAAAGACAGTCACCTGGTAGAATATAATGCGGATCATTATTTAATAAAAGAAGAAATGACGCATTATGGAGTAAAGAAGCTGATTTTGAAAAATAAGCATACGAATAAAATTGTTGAGAAGCTGAGCGAATGACGAGTTTGTCAAGGCTTTTGTACCGGCAAACCATTTAAGTTTTTATTTACCGTCTTCTTTTTCCTTCATATTTATGCATAAGTATTAATTGGTCAACTCTTCACCCTTTCTATTTGTCAGGGTACTTCTGTAGAATCATTAGCTTTTGGTTTCCCCACCGCGCTGCCAATTCTGTTAAGGCTGTCCGGAACTTCTGCAGACTCATCAGTTTTTGTTGGCGTTATTTTTTGAGTAGAGGTGGCAGGATCAGCGTCTACTACTATAGGCTGATTTTCCTGCAATTTCTTCGCCGGCGGCCATTGAGTATGCTCCGTGTCAAGCATGGCTTCTACACGCGTAACAAAAAGCGATTCTTTATCAATATCAGTTGCACTATATGGGCCGATATTGAAGTTGTAGTAATGAATCTCCGGTTTTAATTTTTCATAGGTAGAACGGTAATTGATCCATAATTCCTGGTAATTGAATGTTTTCAACCCCGTAGTTAAAATGGCTACAATGCCTGAAACTATTACCACCAGGATATTCAGATTTATAGCCGGGGCAGTAGCCGTTGAATCCATTCTAATGCCATTCAAGGCCGCAAGGACAGGAGTTAATGCAGACAGGATAATTAATACCCACTGGAACTGTTTGTATCTTTTTTGATTTTTTGCCGAAGCCGCGCTGTAAAATTCCATTTGTTTTAAATACCGGTCTTCCAGGTATTTATCAAAAGCTGCTTTATTCATAAGAAAGATTTTTGGTTACCTGAAGATAATAAATATTATATCTCTCTATAGCGAATTTTTTATTTAACCAATAAAATTTTTCATTATCAGGATTTCCTTGTTTATAAAAATGCCCGCAGCTTCCCATAAAGATCATAAATATTCAATTTCATTGTCCACGCTTCCAGGATAACCGTATAGTTGAGGTGGGCTTATGAATAATAAGTAGTTGCGGATCCAACTAATTTTCCTTTTATTGTTTGTTGCAGTAGCATTTGCCAGTTTTGCCCATTCAATGGAGGTTACCGGAAAGGTTACTGATCTACACGTTGCTCCGATTGCCAATGCTTCAGTGTTGGAAAAGGGAACAAGGGACGGTTTCTTCGCCAATGAGGAGGGGGTGTTTACCATTACCGTAAAACAGAGTGCCAGATTAGTAATCAGCGCTGTAGCCTATTTACAAAAAGAAAAAACAGCTTCAAAAAATGTCCGTATTTCCCTGGAAGCAGAATCAAAAAACCTGAGTGAAGTAATTGTAACAGGTACCGGTGTAGGCTCCACGAGGAAGAAATTAGGCATTTCCGTGGAATCCATTTCGGCTGATAAATTGCCCGCAGCACCCACCGCTTCTATTGACCAGGCATTGGTGGGAAAAATACCCGGCGCACAAATTTCAAGTGTAGATGGCACCCCGGGGCCAAAACAAATATTTTACTGTGTGGGATTAACACGGTACAGAATGGCACAAAGCCGATGATATTATATGATGGCCTGGAGCTTGGCCTGTTCATACTGGTGGAAGGGATATGTTTATTCAAGAATTGGTTCCTTATATTATTCGGGAATCATTTCAGATATAGGTTTGGAAGTAATTAAGGTCCCCTTGTACCAGATGCATGATAAAATAATCGAAGAGTCAAACAAGAATCTTGACAAAGCAAAGGAAATACCAGGCACCGTTTCAGGAACCGATTATATCAATATAATGACCAGGCTGGTTCCCAGTTTTTGCCAGGCAGGAAAAGGAGGTGTACTTACCGCGCAAATGTGGGTGCGCAACATTAATACAATGAAGGCGAGGAATTTGCTGGTTAACAAAAGAACAAAAGATATGTCGGCCGCTGACTGGGGTTCAATACAGGCACTCGCCAACGAGGGTATCCAGGAAAATGATTTTGTATTTACCGGAAGAACAGTCGGCGCTAATGGGTTTTTCTCCGCTGGCGCCGGTTCAGCAGCAATATTATCAACAGGCGATCCATCAGGTTCTACTTTTAAAATGAGTGAGCGCTTTATTCAGGAATACAAAGTCAATGATAAGCGGCTTGCCAATAATTTTAAAACCCTTACGGCTTCTTATTTAAACCAGGTCGGTGGATTTACTTTTAGTAACCAGCACGAGTTGCTGGATGGGGGAAATGGAATGCCTGGTGTGATTACGCTCACCAATTCCACTCCCGGCGAATATGAACTATTCATTGCAGACACTTTCGAAGAAAATGAACTGATGAAGGCGGAAGCGATTATCAACATCAATAATACAGATGCCGGCCATACGGGTGTTGACAAAATAAGGCAGTACCAGGGGGCAGGTATTGCTGCAGTTAGCGGCACAGGTCTTACAAAAGCGCAGGCATTGGAGGAGTTGCGCAGAGAAAGGCGTGTGGCCCTTATTTTCAGAGGCATCTCCTTTTACGATGCCCGCAGATGGGGCGTAACAGATGACATCACAAAAGGCGGCGGACGTACCGGTGCCGTATTAATAAGTTCCACAGGTACCATAAATACCAATGCAACGATCAACTATAATTTTTTGGATTACCGGGATGTGCCTGATGATGAAACCGCATTGAACCCGCCGGCGGCAGGAAGTTCGCCCGTAAAAAATCCCGATTAACGCATTGAATAACGATGATGATTATACGCTGATTCGAAATACAGCTTTATTTTTCCAAACCTCACAGGTTTTAAAAACCTGTGAGGTTTGATGTGACCAAATAAATTCAAAAGTTCATTTTATACTGGCAAACGGGTTCTTAATGAGGAGTGCTCCATTTATTGATTAAGCAGGGGAAACAAATAAGCAACAAACAGGAGTCCTTAGCCTGGCAGCTTTCTGGTATTTGTTATCCTCCCCCTTCCTGCCAAAGGCCCCCTAACGGATGTTGCCACAAAAGAAAAATAACTCTCCTACAATAAAAAAAGTTCTTTATTATTGCCTCTGAAACAGACATTTAAAATTCAATCATTTTACACATGAAAAAATACAACCTGTTACTGGCGGCTGTTTTGATGTTCTTTACTGCATCTGCCCAATCCAATTACGGTTTTCCGGTTCAAACAAAAATTGAGAATGGTATTATCGAAGGCAATTACGATACCAGAGCGGGTTTGCAGCTATACTTTGGAGTACCCTTTGCCAAACCACCCATTGGGGATCTCAGATGGAAAGCGCCACAAGTTCCGGAAAACTGGCAGGGAGTGCTTCAAACGAAAAAGTTCGGTCCGCGCCCGGTGCAGGGTATTGTATTCGGAGATATGGATTCAAGATCCGAAGGCTTAAGCGAAGATTGCCTGTACCTGAATGTCTGGACGCCGGCAAAACATAATACAAAAGGCCTCCCTGTATTGTTGTACTTCTATGGTGGCGGTTTTGTGGCAGGTGATGCGTCTGAACCAAGATATGACGGCGCAAGTATGGCGAAGAAAGGAATTGTTGCGGTTACGGTAAACTACCGGTTAAATATTTTTGGATTCTTTGCACACCCGGATCTTAGCGCTGAATCACCCTATAAAGGTTCCGGCAATTATGGGTTACTTGATCAGCAACTGGCATTAAAGTGGGTACAGAAAAACATTGCGGCATTCGGTGGAGATCCGGCAAAAGTGACTATAGCGGGTGAATCTGCAGGGTCTATTTCCGTAAGTGCGCAAATGGCTTCTCCTTTGTCAAAAGGACTTTTTGCCGGGGCTATCGGTGAGAGTGGTGCAGCTATTAATCCAACCCTGGCACCGGTGCCATTAGCGGAGGCAGAAAAAACAGGGCTTGAATTTTCAAAGAATGCGGGAGCGCCAACACTGGCGGAATTAAGAGCAAAGAGCACGCAGGAAATATACGAGCTCTATAGTGACTCAAAAAGGTTTGGATTCCCTACCGTGATCGACGGTTACTTTTACACCAAATCAATCCCTGAAATTTTTAAGGCGGGAGAACAGTCAATGGTGCCTTTATTATTAGGTTGGAACTCTGCAGAAATTCCCGGCATGGCATTTATGCAGGGGCAGCCTTACACAGAAGAGAATTATTTAAAAAAGGTGAAAGAAACATACCCTAAAGATTATGAAGAGGTATTGAAATTATACCGTCACGGATCAGTGAAAGAAATAGAAAGTTCAGCCACTGCTTTGGCATCTGACAGGTTTATTGCTTACAGCACCTGGAAGTGGTTTGACCTGCATAGAAATAACAGCAAGCAGCCTGTTTACAGGTATTTGTATTCTAAACTTAGGCCGCCACTGGCAGATAATAACCTCTCTGCGGGTTTGGCTGGTGGCACGGTAAAAAAGGATCAAAATGCAATTAAGATGCCTGCACCTACCGGAGCCCCGCATGCCTGCGAGATTGAATATTGCATGGGTAATTTAAATCTTGTAAAAGAATATGCCTGGACGGATGACGATTATAAAGTTTCAGCAACCATGCAGAATTATTTTGCAAACTTTATTAAGAACGGAAACCCTAATGGTAAAGATCTGCCCAACTGGCCCGCGGCTATG
>JBDTWP010000264.1:0-9824 GCA_040006615.1 Ferruginibacter sp. | reverse complement strand
GGCCTGTCTTTTGTTAATAATGCTAAGTTGCGGGCAAGTTATGGAAGAACAGGTAATAATCAAATTGCTGATTTTGCATCAATTGGCCTATTGGGGACCGTAAATCAGCCTTTTGGATTAGGAGGCGGTTCAAATAATATAGGTCTTACCACCCTTACAGCATCAAATCCAGATCTAACCTGGGAAATTGCGGATCAAAAAGATTTTGGTGCCGATTTTTCTTTATTCAAAAACAGGTTAAATATAACATTCGATTATTTTAATAAGGTAACACAAAGTCTTTTACTCAATGTGAACGTAACATCCACCAGTGGCTACCCGTCTGTGCTTCAAAATATAGGTAAAATGAAGACTAGTGGAATTGAATTAACAGCAAATTTTAAAATTTTAGATGGCGCTTTTAAATGGAATATTGGGGGCAACCTTGCAACAATGAATCAGGAGGTACTTCAACTTGGTCTTGATGGGTCGCCACTTATTGGCTTTTATGGGACTTTGGTAACAAAAGTAGGTGGGAAATTGGAAGAAGGAAGGGGGTTACATGCTATTGGGATATTAAGCCAAAAGGATATTGACTCCCATATACCTTTGTTTGGGGCGTCAAAAGCTGGAGATTACAAATTTGAAGATGTTAATCATGACGGTATTGTTGATGGTTTTAACCAGGCAGATGGAGTCCTGCTGGGTAATAATAATCCAAAACTCATCTATGGAATTACAAGCTCTATATCCTACAAAAATTTTGATTTGAGTATTTTAATTTTAGGGCAACAAGGAGCAAGTCTTTATGATTTATTCTATCAGTTAGGTGGTATAGGAGGAGGTACCGGTATTAATTCCCATAGTTTTTATTATGATGGCCGATATATATCTGAAACCAATCCCGGGGATGGCAAAACGCCACGAGCAGGTTATTTCGGAGCAGGGACACCTAATAATTATTATCAGCAAAGTACAGACTATACAAGAATTAGAAATGTTACATTGGGTTATAATATACCTTTAAGCCTATACGCTAAAACACCTGTTAAGAGTTTACGTGCATATTTAACTGCAGATAATCTTGCCACCTTTACAACTTTTTTAGGCGGAAACCCAAACACAACCAGGCAGGGGTCGGCCAATGCTACAACTGGAGATGGAAGATTTATAGGGCTAAATTCTATCCCTTCTGTTCCACTGCCCAGGTCATTTGCATTTGGGCTAAATGTTAATTTTTAAAATAAAAAACATGAAAAATTTAAATATCACTTTATTAATAGCTGCCATTTTATCTATTACATCCTGTAAAAAAGATTTTTTGGAAATACCGCCACCTTCCCAACTTAACTCGGACGCTTTTTATAACACGGAATCAGATTTATTACAAGCGCTAAGTGCTGCCTATGCGGCCCAACGCGGTATATATACTGGTAAGACATCCGGTTTGCCACCTTTATTACAATTGGAAGATGTTAGGTCAGATGATTATGCAAATGGTAACACGAACGATGACGTTATGGATCTTTTTCACGTTGATGGTGGAAGTGAGTGGTATCGTTGGAACTGGATTGACAGCTATTATGCTATAAATGCCGCCAATACTGTTATAGACAGGGCCACCAAAATTACAATGGATGATGTTTTGAAAAGTCGAATTGTATCAGAGGCAAAATTTATTCGGGCACAAATTTATTTTCTTTTAAATCAGGATTATGGTGGAGTTCCGTTAGTTTTGAATGAGACCATATCTTTTGAAAGCGATAAAATTAATGTACCAAGAAGCAGTATTGCAGATACTTATAAACAAATTGAGGCTGATTTGATTGACGCAGCTTCAAATCTGCCAAAAATTTATACCGGATCAGACATAGGAAGAGCAACCTGGGGTGCTGCAAAGGGGTTATTAGGAAAAGTTTACCTTCAGGAAGGTAAAAAGGCTGAGGCGGCAGCAGCGTTAAATGAAGTAGTTTCTTCTGGTCTTTATGCTCTCTTGCCAGATTATAAAGATGTATTTGCGCCGGATAATCACAATAATAAGGAGTCTCTATTTGAGATTCAACACCTGGCAAATTTTGCAGGAAGTACTTATGGTAATAATATGGCAACTCCAAATTGGGGCGGGGTTGGAGCGGGTCAAAATTATGACCTTCCTGCACAATCGTTCCTGAGTGATTTTGAACCAGGGGATTTAAGAATGGTGGGACTTACCAAAACAGATCCTATTGGAAAAATTTATAGCGTCAAATATCTTGATCCAAATATGTCAACCGGGTTTCAGGGAAATACCAACTTTCCCGTACTACGTTATGCCGATGTATTGCTTTTATTGGCAGAAGCTCTTGGCGAGTCATCTCAATCATATGATTATATTAATTTAGTTAGAGACCGGGCAGGATTACCTGATATATCACAGGCTTCACCAGGTACTTTTATTGACAAAGTCTATAAAGAGCGTAGGTACGAATTGTCTTTTGAATTAAACCGGTGGCATGATATATTAAGATTGGGGGATACTAAGGCTATCGAATTAATGAATAATAATTTTATACGCTATGGAATGCCAAACAGGATTGATGCACATGATTTACTTCACGCAATACCCGTTACCGTTGTTCAGGTTACCAATGGTATTGTCAAACAAAACGCTGGTTACCCTTAAGCCTTAAACCAATGTCTTAAAGTAATTGGATCCCGGGGTTACCATACCTTGTTAGAATTAATTGCCAGGTATGGTAACCTTAAATTCTTGTCTTTTATTTAGAAAAAATCTGTTTAATATTAAAGGTTATTCAATAATTTTTTTCAAAAAAATGTTGAGTGGCTGAATGTTATACCCGCATAGGTATACTGTAATTACGGGCAGGCTTTCCATTGGATTTAATGAAATTATTTTTGTTTTATCCAATAAGGAATAAGCTCAAAATTTTTTCCAAAATAAAAAATGATCGTGAAAAATATCGTCTTCTCCAGCCATTGCTTTAATTAGAAATGAAAAAATTAGCCAAACGCAGAATATTTTCCATATCAGGCAAAAAATAAAAGGGACCTGATGTTTTAGTCCTTCAGCTTTCCGTGGCAGACTTAAATAGTTTAAGATAGTTAACATTTTAGAATACTGCATTCAGCAATTAGTCAAATATGTTGAGTTTCTTATTCCTGGTATTTTATTTAGTGAAATCGTTATTCCCATTGAATTTACTTTTCTTAAAATGAAATGGGCCATGTCAAAGAATGACAACAACCTAAATGAATAAACAGCATTTTCCATGCGCCCAACAAAAAATAAATATATACACATGAAGCAGATTACATTTCCTTTTTACAAGCGGGTGATTCTATTTTTTCTTATTTCAAGCTCAACACTTTTGGGTTGCCATGAGTCTCCTCACGAAGCGGGCGGTGTCAAAGTAAATGAAAATGCACAAGGGATTGAAGTTGAGAATGGCATTGTAAAGTTGACGCTGATATTTGACTCCTCCGTTTTAAAGCAAAAGTATTTTACGAAGTATAATGACGCCTGGAAATTGGTGGCTGAGTCTTTTGATGGGACAGGCGAAGTAAGTCCGAAAGTAATGCCGTTATATAAAAAAGGGCCGGATGTCGCAGAGTCTTACCGACTGATGGCAAACGAGGGATTCAATGCAGCAAAAATTATTGAAAAAGGAAATGATTCGGTAAAGATATTGCTGAGTGGCGAATTAAAAGGTAACAGGGTAGAGCAAACTATTGAGCTTTGTACCGGCCAGGATTATTTTCATGTTGAGGTTAATGGAAATTTGGTGAAGGAACCAAAACTTGAATATTTGTTGTCTTCATTTACCTTTTCTATAACAGGAAAACCTGACTATACATTTGTACCTACTGTTAAGCGATCCGATGACGACCTGGTGGGAGACAGGAAATTTTTTGCCCCTGCGGCCATTGTGGAGAAAGATGGGTTTATGCTGTCGCTTGTTCCGGACCTTAACATGATTAACGAAAACATAATATTTGCAAAGGGGGCCCGTCCCCAGAAGCACCCGCGGATTTTTGCGGTGCCTTTTGATACAACAAAAATTTCATTGCCCACTGCACTTGACCTTAATTTGAATTCAGGGGTTACCAGGTTTCCGCTGGTTGCTTATGGGCTCATTGATTATTGGACCGAGCAGCATGTTTACTGGCGGCACGAAAATAGCCATGGGATGCAGGTCAGGGATTTATCCTCCAATAAGCTGAATTACGGATTTGACTTATTTATAAAATCCAATGTTGAGAAAAACCGTGGTTACCAAAGAATCTCCTCGTTTTTGTGGGAAAAATATGGGCATGAATATTTCCAAATGTCAAAACCCCAGGCAATGCCTTTTCTGGAATATGCAAAGGTTTGTTACCCAGCCTCATTTGCCTATCAGGGATATGATGTGATAAATGGTGCGGCAATGCGAACTAAAGAACCAAGAAGAGCGGATATTAGTATCAGGCATCGAAAGGGTCAGCCGGAATTATCATCCTGGCAGCAATGGGAAGAAAAGGGTGTTCCCATGGGTGCCCAGAGAATCACTGCACCTCAATGGTATGACCTGTTGTATAACACAGCATGGTGGAATAATGCAGGTGACGCAACAGGCATTTACTTCTGGGGCAAGCGGATGAATGACACTACATTAATTGACAAAGCAAGGCGTATCATCAATTTCACATTGTCCTCTCCACAGCGGGAGGGAATATTTCCGTCATTATACGATGTAAAGAATAAAAAGTGGATAGGTAGTATGTGGAATCCGCCAATGGAAAATTATAAGGCAGACAGCGTAGAGCATTATTGGGATTGGAAAAATGGTGCTTTTCAGTGTGCTGCTGCCAGTGTTACAGCAGGTTTTCTAATGCAATACCGTAGCACTTGTGAAGACCAGCCTGGTATCGTACCTTTTGTTCGGCGCTATGGTGACTTTTTGGTTCGGAATATTCAGGAAAATGGGTGTGTTCCGGCCTGGTTTAATCACGATTTAAAACCATTGCCCAGTATGAAATGGAATGCAGATGGCGGAGCTCATATATGGGTGTTGAGTGAGCTATACAAGGTCACCCGGGAAAAGAAGTACCTGGATGCAGCAGAGAAGATGGCAAAGTTCCTGACAGAAGAAGTGCTGCCAAAGCAGAAGTGGTATGATTTTGAAACATTCTATTCTTGTGCGGTAAAGGCGGAAACTTTCTTCGATGAACGCACCGGGCAGTTTCCAGCCAACAACATGTCCGTATCCTGGGCAATGGAAGGATTTGCATCTCTTTATAAAGTTACCCAAAATGACACATACCTGAAGTCAGCGGAGGCCATGGCTGATTACTCAATTTTCTATCAGGCTGTTTGGGCTCCTCATTATATTATCACTGCATATCCGTTTGGCGGATACTCCTCACAGAACAGCGATGCAGAGTGGTTGGACCAAAGAAGTAATCGCTTTGCAAATGGCCTGGTCAGGATTGGTCTTTTGTCGAAAAGACAGGATTTGCTGGAGCGTGGTGTGGCTGCAACCCGTGCTTCTCTTACCCTGATAAATCACCCGCGTCATATTGAAAATGACATTTATAAATATCCCAATTTTCCATTGGGACTGGGGCCTGAAAATATAGACCACGAAGGGTTTCCCCAGATGCCATTGCGTTCGGGGCCGAGCTGGTGTGAAGTTGGTGGGTTGGCAGCAGCAGCGCACATGATCGATCAACTGGGGGGTGCTTACTTCGATATCAAAAACAATATTGCGCTTGGCATTGATGGTGTTTCAGTTTTGCACCACACGGTAAAGGGGGATACAATCAGGCTGGTATTAAAATCTCTTTTTTCAGGTTTGAAGGTGGCTTATGATCAGTCTTTCACGGTTGAACTGCACATGGTGGGGCTTGAAAATAAAAACTACGTTTTTGTTCTGAATAATGGGCCCGCAGTATTGTTGCAATCAAAAGAATTGGAAAGGCTTCCTGTGCTAATTTATCCGGACAACAGAATGATTCTTCAGAAATTGACTCTTTAAAGAAATTATAAAATCATGTAATCATTGGGTAGTATTTCAGCTATTTATTTAATTGTTGCCGCATCGGTTATACATATAGGGAGTAATGGGTCATTACAATTTACCTGGTAAAAGGCATTTCAAAATGGCTGGTATCCCAAACTGCCTATTCTTATTTTAATTTGATTTTGCAAACCAACACGCTCTGAGACTAAGGGCTTATAAAATTAGTTGGTTAGTAAGTTTTAGGTCAATTATGATAATTAAAGGATAGATGTTGATCAAAAGGGTAAGTAAAAAAAGATTTGTTAATGCTATACGGCTTTGTGAATTGACCTCACTTTTTGCCTTTTTTGTTTGGTGTATCCGGCATATTGTGTACAGGAATAATCATCACCTGTTTTTTTTCAATAGGCTTAGTCTATTTGTGACTGAGGCAGGCGAAGCCATATTCTTACTTCATTAAATTTCATTTCAACTGGCATTTAAAACAAGCAATATATCTAACCGAACACTGGATTAAAAATATTATTGGTGTCATTAGATAAATTGTTCACATAAAATTATAATGATGACCTTATCAAACCCCGCATTTCCAGGATAGCTTCTTTTGGAATGTTATTAATCAGGAATTAACACCCAGGGTAGAAAAGAAGCATAGGGAGAAGTGAAAGAGTTGATATGTTATACTTTACAAGGGGTAAAAAGTTGAATCTGCAATTGCCAGGAACAGGCCACGGCGTGAATTGGTAAATAATTGCAACGCAATTATCCTTTATTTCAGCTAAAATGTTTTTCGAAGCAGCTCAAATAAAAAATCACTGATTTACCCCTTGCGCAGTATAAATAAGGATGATGGACTGAACAGTTATAAATTAATAATCTAAAATGATGACAAGACGAACAATTCTCCTGGGTCTGATTTTTTACTGGAACCAGTCTATGGCCCAGGACCTTAATAATAATTGGCCGATCATAAAAACCTATAATGGAAAATATATAAATGAAGTTGCAATGCCGTTGGGTGGCATTGGAACGGGGGGCGTCTCGGTGGCTGGAAGCGGAGGGCTTCGCGATTGGGAATTGATGAATCGGGGTGCGATTGGTTGGGTTCCAGCCTTTAAGCTTGTACAACCCACAATAGCGAATGCACCCTTTTTTGCAATTTATTATAGGAAACAAGGACAGCCAGCTAAGGTAAGATTATTGGAAGGGCCGGTTTCCGTAAAGAACTATTATGGAGACTGGGGTTCAGATGAACTCAATGCGGGCTTTCCAAGATTTGAGCAAACATCTTTTTCAGCAGCCTATCCCCTGGCTCAGATTACTTTCAAACATCACCAGGTTCCGCTAAAGGTACGGTTGGAGGCATTCAACCCATTGATTGTCGGGAATGAAGATAAAAGTGGCATTCCCATCTCAGTTTTGCGATATGTTATTACCAATACTTCCGATAAACCCATCGACGCTTCTGTGTGCGGAATGATTCCAAACTTCATTGGCGTAGATGGATGGAGCGGAACGCCGGTTGAAAATAAAAATGAATTCAGAAAGACAGGTTCTATCCAGGGTATATACATGTATTCAACCAGGAAAGATACGACCGATATCAACTGGGGCACAATGGCCTTATCCACTACCTCAGATGAAAAGGTCACGTACCGGACTTCCTGGGCCAAGTTGGGATGGAATTGGACTTTCCGGGAGTTTTGGGATGACTTTATTGCCGATGGTGAGGTGACGGACCAGCCAGACTTTACGCCAGAAGAAAATGGAAATTATGGTGATGTGGTCGCAGTGCAAAAGGACAGGATACAAACACCTCCTGCGACACTGGCTGTTAAAATTAAATTGAAACCAGGCGAAACAAAGTCGGTAGAATTTTTACTTACATGGCATTTTCCAAATCGTCGGGGATGGGAAGGCTGGGACAATGGCCTTGTGCAGCAAAGTGCAAAAAAGTTTGTTGGTAACTATTACACGACTCAATACATCAATGCCTGGAATGTGGCTGAAAAGACCGCTCCTGAACTTAGAAGTCTTGAATCTGAAACTGTAAGATTCGTAAAGTCCTTTGTGCAAAGTGATGTGCCGGAAGTTATAAAGGAGGCTGCCTTATTCAATCTCACAAATCTCCGCTGCCAGACAGTGTTTCGAACGGAAGATGGCCTCCCGTTTGGGTGGGAAGGAACAGGTAGTGTAGCCGGTACGAAAATAGGTGCTGAAAAATCACCTGGCTGGGGTTTTGGATCCTGCACACATGTTTGGAATTACGAATCAACTGTTCCTTTTCTCTTCGGAAACCTTGCCACAAAATTTCGGGAAGTGGAATTTAAGTATGCTACTAATAATGAAGGTGCGATGAGTTTCAGGGTAGGCCTTCCTTTGAAAGAAGAAGCCCAATCATTTAAGCGATGGGCAGCAGACGGTCAAATGGGTACACTGATCAAAATGTACCGCGAATGGCAGCTTTCGGGGGATGATCAGAAGTTAAGTTCCATGTGGCCCAGCATCAGGAGGGCGATGAGTTTTGCCTGGACTGGGATTTGGGATAAGGATAAGGATGGCGTGATGGAGGGGAGTCAGCACAACACGATGGATATTAATTACATGGGCCCCAACCCACAAATGGCTGCGTGGTATTTAGGAGCTTTGAGGGCAACAGAAGAGATGGCGATTCATTTGAAGGACAATGCCTTCGCAAAAGAATGTCATGACTTATATGTGAAGGGTAGGCTTTGGATTGACGGAAACATTTTCAATGGCGAATATTACGAACACCAAATTCCGGAAGGCACCAGCAAAATGGCTCAGCTTGGAAAGGGCTGTCTTGTGGATCAGTTGGTTGGACAGTATCTTGCCCATACCGCCGGACTAGGATATATTCTTGACAAGGCCCATGTTCAGGCTACCTTGAAAAGCATCATGAAGTATAATCGTGTTACCAATTTTAACGAACATTTTAATACTTTCAGGAGCTTTGGCCTGGGCAAGGAATCCGGATTGATCATGGCGAGTTATCCTAAAGGGGAATTGCTGGACTTTCCATTTCCATATTATACGGAAATCATGACGGGCTTTGAATATAGTGCAGGCATTGGGATGATCTATGAGGGGCAAATTGACGCAGGATTGCAGGTGTTCAAGTCAATACGGGACCGGTTTGACGGATACAAACGAAATCCCTTTAATGAAGGTGAATATGGTCACCGGTATGCCCGTGCTATGGCTGCATGGGGAGGTATACTTGCTTACACGGGATTTAATTATTCAGCCGTAAGGAAGAGCATGAATTTTAATGCAAGACCCGGAAAATATTTTTGGTCAAACGGTTACCAATATGGTACAATAGAGATCTCTGATCAGGGTCAGAATAAGACGGTAAAATTAACTCCGCTAAATGGATCCTTAACGCTAAGCAGCTTTACTATTAATGGTACGGGTGTTGCCAAATTCAAAACTCCGAGGGTATTTTCCAACGGCAACCAGGGAAGATTTGTGGTGAATGCCAATAACAAGTATGCGGGGATGCCAATTAATGCAACCCAAAATTAAACGACGTCACCCGGCCGAACCACCTCCATAGGTTTCTACAAGGTGCTACTTGTTTTTTATGTGACGGCCTTTCGTGTTCAACTAACGCTGAAAATGAAAAAAATATATGTCCAACTCTTCAACAGGCGAGACTATCATCCCGGATAACCTGGGTATCGATGCAGGTTTTTTAGCCAACCTTAGTTTGATGGGCGTGTTTGAAGCCGCACATGAAATTCGTCTGGACATTGACCGATACCTGAAACCACTTGCTCAACGGGTGGATCATAATTATCGTCATTATCGTTGGTCTGCCGG
>JBDTWP010000263.1:0-9872 GCA_040006615.1 Ferruginibacter sp. | reverse complement strand
TTTCACCCTTATCCTATGTGGCCTATGTACCTATGTGGTTCAAATAAATATATTTTAAGAATCTGTCATCTTCCATTCAGAACCCGATGTGGCCTATATACCGATGTGGTTCAAATAAATATATTTGAGAATCAGGAATCTTCCATTGCGAAAAGACAATAGTTATCAGTTTTTTCACCCTTATCCTATGTGGCCTATGTACCTATGTGGTTCAAATAAATATATTTGAGAATCAGGAATCTTCCATTCAGAAAAGACAATTTGTTATCAGTTTTTTTCGCCCTTACCTATTCACTTTATGTACCAACCTGGTCCAAATAAATATGTTTTTACAATCTACCTAATTCTATTCACAAAATATGTCTTGTAATTGGAATTAAAAAAGTGACTAAATGTTGTAAGCTTTTTGACCTACAGCGCCTAAGATATCTTTAACTCTTAAAAACCCTCCAGGCGACATTTTGAATGAAACCCTGCTTTTTTGTTGTTAATTTTGTAGTAATTTTAAATTTATGCAATTTTATTGTGAATCAATGACGGAATACAGGCGGCTTAAGACCCGGGAAGTAAAAATTGGTAATTTATTATTAGGCAATAACCATCCTGTAAGGGTGCAAACGATGACAACTACCGATACGATGGATACTAATGCCACTGTGGAGCAAACTATTCGTTGTATAGAAGCTGGCGCAGAATTGGTTCGTATAACCGCCCCATCCAAAAGGGAAGCGGAAAATCTTTTGAATATAAAAAATGAATTGAACCGGCGGGGATATTATGTGCCGCTGGTTGCAGATATTCATTTTACACCCAATGCGGCTGAAATAGCCGCAACCATTGTGGAAAAAGTTAGAGTGAACCCGGGAAATTATGTAGACAAGAAGAAATTTGAACAAATAGATTATACGGATGCTGAGTATGCCGAAGAGATTGAGAGGATCAGGGATCGGTTCACCCCCTTGGTAAAGATCTGTATACAGTATGGTACTGCCATGCGCATTGGTACCAATCATGGATCCTTAAGCGACCGGATCATGAGCCGTTATGGCGATACAGCCATGGGCATGGTTGAAAGCGCGATGGAGTTTTTACGTATTGCCCGCAGTGAGGATTACCATAATATCATGTTGAGCATGAAAAGTAGCAACCCCCTGGTGATGGTGCAGGCATACCGGCTATTGATCAATCACATGGTGGATGAATTTGGTGAGTGTTATCCTTTACACTTAGGCGTCACTGAAGCTGGCGACGGCGAAGATGGAAGAATAAAATCTGCAATTGGGATCGGCACTTTACTGGAAGACGGAATTGGAGATACCATACGGGTAAGTCTCACGGAAGATCCTGAATTGGAGATCCCTGTGTGCAGAGACCTGGTGAAACGGTATTCTGAAGAAAGATATCGAAATACTGAAAGTCGGATAATTCCTTTGATTGGAACACTGCCTTATTCTCCTTTTGAATATAAACGACGAGAATCCATTGCGGTAAGTAATATTGGCAATAAACAGGTACCGGTGGTTATTGCCGATCTAAGTAAAATTGACAAAATTACACCTTTGCATCTCCAGATGGTGGGATACACCTATGATGCAGCTGTTGATAAATGGACAATCAGTGAGATGGCGGCAGATTATATTTTTGCGGGCAATCAGGTACTTGATTTTGCTCTGCCCGGTACAGTGAAGGTGATAGTATATCCTGCTACCTGGCAATTGGCGGATGATAAAATCTCCTATTTCCCCATATTTGAAGACAGCGGCTTTGTTGCTGCCGGGTCAATATCGGATCAACTTAACTTTGTTATGATTGATTGTTTTAGCGATAACACAACAATTAATGATTTTACTTATTTAGATGAACTGGCAAATGATCCCAGGGTAGTTCTTTGCCTTAGTTCAATGAATGTATTTGCCATGCATGCTGTAAGGCGGATGATGGTGGAACTGGCAAACCGCGCCATAAAAAACCCGGTCGTATTTATTACCGACAGCAATTGGTCAACTGCTGATGAACACCTTATTCATTATGCGACGGAAACAGGCGCTTTATTATTAGAAGGAATGGGAGATGGTATCTGTTTGGGTATGTCATCAAAAGCCTACAATGATGTAACACATATTGCAGTTAGTGGAAGAAATTATATCGCCAATGACTCGGTCGAACAATTTATCAACAATACCAGCTTCTCCATTCTGCAGGCCACCCGTACCAGGATTTCCAAAACCGAATATATCAGTTGCCCCAGTTGTGGCCGTACCCTGTTTGATCTGCAGGAAACCACTGCAAAAATCAGGAGCGTAACCAATCATTTGAAAGGTGTTAAGATCGCGATCATGGGTTGTATCGTAAATGGTCCCGGCGAAATGGCAGACGCGGATTTTGGATATGTTGGTAGTGGTGTTGGAAAAATCACCCTGTACCGGGGGAAGGAAGTGGTGAAAAGAAATATTGAAAGTTCCATCGCAGTAGATGAACTGATCAATTTATTGAAAGAGAGTGAAGCATGGGAAGATGCCTCTTAATCTGAGAACTTTTTTAATTTCTTCATTAACAGGATTTCAAATATTATAAAAATTGCCCCTGTTCACAGTTCCTACAGCCGGCTGGTACGGTTGCACCTCTCCAGCCATAAGACTGATAACGAAATTTATATTTTTACACAGCCCAAAGGTATTTATTTCTTATTAACCTTTCTTAAGACTGGTACCGCTATCATCCCGGAAGCATCCCTGTAATCAACGATCTGTACATTTCCAGGCCGGGTAAAACGGTAAATTTTCCCGCTTATATTTCCAGTAACCGTTAATGCTGATAATCCAGTGTATTCAAAGTGCACATCTCCCCACATCTTATTTTGTTGAGGCTCAATATTTTTACTTCCACTCAAACTGTATGATTGCCTTGCCGGATATTCTTCTCTTTTTTTTCCACAATTACACATGGTTTAATTTTTTTAGAAGTAATCTGAATAATTATTTAAGTTTTGGGTACCCGAAAAATGTTGGCCAAATATTAACTGGTGAAGTTTCACTTCAAAATACAAAATCTTCCGCATTCTTTACAATACGGACCCTGATTTTTTCCATATTTTTATTGGGCAGGGTCATTTGCTCCTGCTGCCGGGAACTCAAAAACAGCAAACAAGTAGTTACTTATTTGGAAAATGAGCCTATCCGGGAATTGAATCATTTCCCTATTTTTAAAGGCTGTTTGATTAAGGCATTTTCAAATTAACACATTCTTTTCAGTCTTCCTTATAATCCGGTATGTCCGGATTCTTGTTGTTTTTGAAAGTTGTTGCCTGTTCCATTAAGCAGGCTGCGCCGGATAATGCCCACCAGCATAATAATTTTTCCCACCAGTTAACTCCAGAATATATTCCAAAAGGTAAAGCTACCCATACGCTCACACAATAAAAGCAGTCCAGCAGGCTCCCGAAGAAGCCTGCACCTGCTTTTTTTCTCAAGTGGTATATAAGATTAAACGGTCCATCCTCCTTTGCAAATAAATGAGTGATCCGCCAACAGGCCAGGGCCATCATTATAAACAAGATTACGCTCATCTATTTTGTATTATTCCTTTTTATCGTTTTGCTTAAAACCCAAACCAACAACCGCAAACCATCTACCTTCAACCATCAACCTATCAAGGCTCTAATGCAAATGCCGCCACCCTTCCATCGTCCTTGCTGTACAAACGGTAAGATCCATCAGTTGCCATAGCTGCAACAGAAAGTGTTTCTGCAAAAGCGGCTTTTCCGTTCCCATTGTTATAACATTCCCCAAGCAATTGGGATGGTGTAAAATGCTTATCATAGACACCTGCACTTAACACATATCCGAAAGCACTGTCTATCACCATACCGTTTGCATTTGCAATTGGCACTCTGCCACAGGTACCTTTTACGACATCAAAAGCAAATACGGCGAAATTATTATCATGCGTTGCAAGAAATGAAAGCTCAAGATCAGCCTCTACACCACCAGGCTTATAGCTTGCAAAGCCACAACAATCAAGAGATGCAGGAGTGCCATTTACATTCACTGTGAATATATCCGCCTGGCATTGCGAATTATCAATCCGCATCAGCATATTGTAAGCACTGGCAGTGGCCACAGTTGGATTTTCCAAAAGAATATCGGGGGCATTTAAGCTAAAACCAGCGTTATTATAGTCCGGTACTTTAAATGTGTTTTTTGGGACATTAGTTAATAAGTTTCCCGCCTGGTCAAACAATTCAAGTTTAAATTCATACAAGCCATCGCCACCCGGAACAGTCCCTCTTTTCAATAAAGCAGAGTTGAAACCGATCGTGTACATGCTGTCAGTTGGTTCATGCCAGTCAGGACTCGTTTCGGGAACATTAAAGGGTGCCATGTTGGGACGCTCAGGTGGAATTATATACAAATTATCATTGGTGCCAACGGTAAACGGCCCAAGCTTTACACTATTGGGAGCAGACTGAGTATCACCATTTGAATCAATGTATTCAAATTGATATCCCTTGTTCACTACTCCGTTCAGGGGTTCTAACGCTTTGTAGCCATCTGCCACATTCGCAAGCTGGGCATTTTTTACCTGTTGGTAACTCCAGCGATAATAATAAATACCTGCATTCGGAAGGCTGCTTCCAAAACCCATATAGAGTGAAGGGCTGCCTCCAAATGGTCGCTTAAAATCTCCTGTTGCAGTTGGTAAGAACCATGGATCATATACTGCCGCAGCATCTGTGAGCCCGATCCTGTCATATGGTACGGACTGGGCAGGTGGTGATTGCAATACACTTAACTGGTTGATATGCGACACACTGGTGGATCCTACTGACCTGATCCAGACCAATTCGCCGGGAAGGCTGCAATCGCAACAACAATTTCCCGGTACTCGTGGGTCTGTTATGTGAATATTGATTGGTGTGCCACACGCATAATTCCAACGGATATTACATGGAATAGGTGGATGGTAGACAATTTCCCATGCCCCGTTGATCATATATTCTACCCAGATATAGATATCAGGTTTATCCCTGAAGCACATATAAGATACATCCGTATCAAACCGCCCGTTGGCATCTGTATATACAACAGCTAATTCCTGGCAGCGGTAAAAATAAGGCCACCACCATGGCCATAAGCAGAACCATGGATGAAGGATAGTAAAGTTTTCAATGATGGTTTCCCGTATAAGATCTAGGTTACCAGATGCAAAATTTTGCCTGATGCTAATATTCAGTTCCGGCAGTTTAGCAGCAAAATCCATTTGTTTATTTTCAACCGAGGTGGTTTTGAAAATATTTATTGATTCCCTTGCGGGTGTTACTGCTTCATTTCTTAAAAATGGCGGAGGATCAGGAACGGGGATGGGAAACTTTATTAGTTCCTTTGGTTGCAGGATCACTTCAGGAATTTTCGCAATTATAAAATCAGGGACCCGGTAAATCCAGTAGCGGATGGCATCAATATCGCATATATGAACTTTCGCCCTGCATATGGCCCGGTCTTCCCAGTTATTTCCCACATTAAACCACTTGGATATTTTGCCGGTTACACGGCATTTGCAAAAAAGCCAGAATTGCGAAACAATAGAAGGGATAGGTAGTGTATTGAAATTGCCCTGTGCGTCTGCCTTTAAAATGGGTTCATAAGGCTTGAAATTCTCAAGTTCTTCAATGCTCGTAACCTTTTGAATTTTCTCATCCGATGCTGGTGCAATGAATAACCTGAGTTGCCTGGCATCAGTTTGTCTTGCGGGAGAATCCTTGACATCTGTAAAGTTAAATTCAAGCAGATCTTTCCGTACAAATTGGTGTTGTAAAAATCTTCCATAGCAGTCGAAAAGAAATCCAATAAGCAATGTTTCCTCTTTTGGCGGTTGTTCAAAACTAACCGGGATTATTATTTTTTCCATAATGGCTTTTTTAAAAGATTAAAAATTATTGTTATAGTAATATTTTCATAGCTCTTTTGAGCACATTTTTCTTGTTGGCAATTAATCTTCAGTTTCAACTGCTTCAACGGGGCAGCATCTGTATTCCCGGGATTTTTCAAGTAATTCAATTTGCTTGCGCAAAAGGTCATTTTCCAGTTGCATCCTTTCTTTCAATAATGGTTCACATACGTCACAATCATCCAAACATCCCTTTACAATAATGCCGGGCGTAGGTAAGGAAAATTCCATCTCAAAATCGATAGAAAGTTTGGTTTCTTTTGATGGATTGCCAGCCTGGTCAATTAGGTTTTTTGCCATCAGTTGATCATCAACTTCCTTCAATGCCGTTTTCCTGGTTTCGTCATCTAAAGGAATACCAAAATTTTGATTGGAGGCAAATACAGGCCTCGTTAAATCCTGCTTGGCATTTAAGAGCGATGAAGTATCAAGACTTGAACCGGATGCCAGGCCTGCGGCAACCGTTGTCCTTTTTAAAGTAGCGGTTGCAGGTATATCCTGGGGAACTAATGCTATTGGTACACGGTCGGCAGCAGGTTGAAGTATGCCGCCCACAGGTGCATTGTCATCAAGTACCCTTCTTTCTATGGATACCAACTCAAAAGTTATTTTTTGCTTTTTATTAAGGCGGTAAAACATGTATGTTACCGCATGACATTTGTTGTAATTGGTAAACTCCCGGGAAGAAGCTTCAAAATGATCTTCTGACTCGCCCTGAACATGTGTACGGCTGCTTACTTCCCCGATGGAAACTGAATGGGCTTTACGGGTAGCGCTTACTGCCTGGGAAGCTGAGCTTTGTACATGGCTTTTTTGCTGGTTTAAATAATCCGCAACGGAAGAACTGTTGTGATTTCCACTTGCATTGGTACTAGCGCTGGCGCTTAAGCCAAAAGGATTTATACTCCCATGAGCGTCTCCATGAAAATCCCAATGACCTTCAGAAGAACTTTCAGCATGCCCGGATTGGGCTGCAGATGCATCTGCCAGGTATTTTTGAGTGGCTGTCATAAAATATTGTTCTTCTGAAATTTGCTCACTTCTATAACTCAGTTTGGTCTCGCTGTCAAAGCTAAAACGGCTTCTTCTGTCAGTAGTGGCTAATCGTACTTTTTCGCCGGGCAAAAGCGTAGTGCTGTACGCAGGATCTCCCAGGGTGAGGCCAAGGGTACATCGGGAAAATTTGAAGTGAAGAATTACCTCTACATTTACTCGCCGCCGGTTATCACCTGCAAAGCCGGCAGGGTAAGTAAGAACTCTGCTGAAATTGATCAGATCGCAATGATCATCTTTGACCAACTCAGGGCAACAGGGAATTGTTGCATCATTTTCATTTGCCATAATCGTATGTTTTAATAGTTAAAAAACGTTTGTTTAATGCATATCAATACTATTCGAAATATGTTTCGATTTTTTAACAGGTGTAAACTAAAAGGATAGGGCTCTTCTAAAGTCTTAGGTTTGCTGAGTTGGGGTATTGGGGGTCAGTAAAATATTTAAATAGGGTGTAAACCTACTACTTAAATTTTCAGTATGCAATACCCTAAAGGGGGAATTTTTAATAAATTAACAATGAAACGCTGTTTTATTTTTTATCTGTTAATTTTGGTGTTCAGCTAATGGCAAAAATTATGCAAACAGATTTTCTCATAATTGGCAGCGGTATAGCAGGACTAACCTATGCTTTGAAAGTAGCAGGAGATTGTCCGGGCAAAACTATTACTATTTTAACTAAAACACAAAGTGACGAGACGAATACCAAGTACGCACAGGGTGGTATCGCAGGTGTAATGGATTTTGATAAGGACAGTTTTAATAAACATATTGAAGACACTTTAATTGCTGGTGACGGATTGTGTAAAAAAGAAGTGGTGGAAATTGTAGTAAGGGAAGGCGTAGAAAGAATAAAGGAAATTATTGATTGGGGCGCGAGGTTCGATAAAGATAATGATGGCGATTACGCCTTGGGAAGGGAAGGCGGCCATAGTGAATTTCGCATTCTTCACCACAAAGATGTAACAGGTAAAGAAATGGAAAGGACTTTGCTGGATGCAATCAGTCTAAAAACCAATATACAGTTACTCAGCCATTGTTTTGTTTTGGATATTATTACACAGCATCATCTTGGCTTTTTAATAACCAAATCTACGCCCGATATTGAGTGTTATGGTGTATATGTATTGAATCTGAAAAGCAACAGGATTGAAACGATATTATCCAATGTTACATTATTGGCAACAGGAGGCAATGGCCAGGTTTACCGTACCACCACCAACCCCGCAATCGCTACAGGTGATGGTGTTGCAATGGTGTACAGGGCAAAAGGAAGAATTGAAAACATGGAGTTTATTCAATTTCATCCTACAGCATTGTATGAGCCAGGCGTACGCGGGCATAGTTTTTTAATTACAGAAGCAGTACGGGGTGATGGGGGTATTTTACGAAATCATAATGGAGAGGCATTCATGGAACGTTATGACCAACGCAAAGACCTTGCACCACGGGATATCGTTGCAAGGGCAATTGATAATGAAATGAAGATTAATGGTACTGAACATGTCTTTTTGGATTGCAGACATTTTAATAAAGAAAAGTTTACTGAGCATTTTCCCAATATTTATGAGAAATGCATGAGCATCGGAATTGATATAGCCATGCAGATGATTCCTGTGGCACCTGCTGCGCATTATAGTTGTGGAGGTATTAAAACAGATGAATGGGCAAGAACCTCCATCAAAAATCTATATGCTGCAGGTGAATGTGCATCCACCGGTTTGCACGGAGCCAATCGACTGGCAAGTAATTCGTTGCTGGAAGCAATGGTCTTTGCACACAGGGCTTATAAGCATGCCCTGGAAACTATGAATGAGACCGAAAAAACCTCCTTATTTCCCGGTAGTAATGATAAGAAGGTGGACCCAACGGAAGTGCCCAGCTGGAAATCGGAAGGTACAAATGCTCCAAAAGAAATGATCCTGATTACTCAAAGCTTAAAAGAGATGAAATTGCTCATGAGCGACTATGTGGGCATTGTAAGGAATAATGAACGATTATACAGGGCTATGAAGCGACTGGATCTGTTATATGAAGAAACCGAGGCATTGTATGAAAAAACGGCTGTATCTCCCCAGCTTTGTGAACTGAGAAATATGATTACTGTTGCTTATTTAATTGTAAAGTGTGCTGAATTCAGGCACGAAAGCAGGGGCCTTCATTTTAATACAGACTATCCGGCTAAAAATGCAAGGCCGCAAAATATTGCGTTGTAATCCCCGGTGAGAAACTATTAGACTGACTGCCCTTCTCCCATTAACAACCCCTTAAACCTGTATCTTTGCCGGTGAAAAAATAGCCCACACTTTAGAATTTTCTCAAATGTATTATATAGTATTCGGAATTCTTTATCTCATTTCTTTACTTCCGGCCAAGGTGCTATACCTGGTGTCAGATTTGGCTTGTTTAATAATATACTACATTTTCAGGTATCGCAAACAAGTCGTAATGGATAACCTTGCGAATGCATTGCCGGGAAAAACGCTTGAAGAAAGAAAAAAAATTGCAGTAAGGTTTTATCGCAATTTTTGCGATAACTGGATCGAAACAATAAAATTGCTTTCTATCAGTAAAAAGGTGATGAACAAACGCGTTACAGGCAATTTTGAGATTTTTCAAAAGTTATACAGGACCGGCAAACCGGTGCAGGTAAATCTGGGACATTTTTTTAATTGGGAGATAATGACCCTGCACGCAGGTATAAATCAACCATTTACATTTCTTACGGTATACCTGCCTCAAAGCAACCAGGTAATGAACCGGTTGATTATGTATGTCCGTAGAAGGTGGGGTAATCCGTTGATTCCTTCCACAGAAATGGCCCGTGCAATAATTCCCTGGCGTAAAAAACAATACCTTATAGCACTGGGGGC
>JBDTWP010000262.1:0-9903 GCA_040006615.1 Ferruginibacter sp. | reverse complement strand
ATCTCTATGAAGCTGGGAGGGTATGGTTGCCTTAGGGTTGCTACGTATATTATGCCTGAGGGAGCAAAGGAATATGCTAACATTATTATCGTTCTGTCTGCTATTGCTATTTTGTATGGTGCCTTCGCTACAATGATGCAGCGGGATCTGAAATATATTAACGCATATTCATCGGTTAGTCATTGTGGATTTGTTTTACTGGGAATCGGTATGTTGACAAAGACGGCCATGACGGGCGCGGTTATGCAGATGGTATCGCATGGTTTAATGACGGCACTGTTTTTCGCAGTGATCGGGATGATCTATGAACGAACACATACCAGGCAGGTAAATGAAATGGGCGGGTTGATGAAAGCAATGCCTTTTATCACAACGGCATTATTCCTTGTTGGATTGTGTTCATTGGGATTGCCTGGATTGAGTGGTTTTGTTGCCGAAATGACCATACTCATGGGCTCCTGGCAGCATCCTGACCTGTTTCATCGCGTCGCAACTATTGCAGCCTGTATGTCGATTGTAGTTACGGCAGTGTATATCCTGAGAGCCATCGGGCAGGTAGCAATGGGACCTATAAAGGAGGGCTATAGTAATTTAGGAGATGCAAAATGGAATGAAAAATTAGCTGCAGTGATCCTGATTGCGGGAATCATTGCAATTGGTGTGGCTCCATTCTGGTTGAATGACCTGGTCGGTCCGGCTGCTGAAATAATAATGAATAAAGTGGGAGGGAAATGATGCTGATTATAAAACCATGAAGCAGGTCGTTGTAAGGGCGTTGTGTAAGAAGCCGGTAATTATAATCATTCAACCCTGCTGCCCCCTTTTGGAACATCCGGATTATTTCGGGAAGGGGGTTGGGGCTATCATTCTATATTATAAATTGTATGGTGAACGAATTTTTGATATTAATGAAACCTGAACTGGTGATCACATTCATCCTCTTCCTCCTTTTATTTATAAAAGTAGGTAAGGGGATGACAAATGAGCGACTTTTAACCCTGGTGCAATTTTTATTGCTGGTTAATTTTCTTGCCGGATTTTTCTTCAATGAAGCAGGTAGTCTTTTTGGAGGTCTTTACAACACGAATGCCCTGATAACTTTTCAGAAAAGTATTTTGAGCCTTGGTGTATATCTTATTTCCCTATTATTTGCAGATTGGTTAGAGAAAAGTGAACATATGCCGGAGTTTTTTATGCTCCTGTTATCGGCCTTACTGGGGATGTTTTTTATGATCTCAAGCGGTAGCCTGCTTATGTTTTTTTTGTCACTTGAGCTTTCAACTATTCCTGTGGCAGCGATGGCTAATTTTGACCTGGAAAAAAAACTATCGTCGGAAGCATCTATGAAAATGATTTTGTCTTCCGCATTCTCTTCCGGTATTTTATTGTTTGGAATTTCGTTGATGTATGGCACTACCGGTACCATCAGTTTCGCGGAAATGCCTGCGATGCTGGATGGAAGCCCTTTGCAGATCCTGGCCTTTGTGTTTTTATTTGCTGCCTTTGCTTTTAAGTTGTCAATCGTTCCTTTTCATTTGTGGACGGCAGATGTTTATGAAGGTTCGCCCATCGCCGTCAGTTCTTTTTTATCAGTCATTTCAAAGGGATCCATCGCATTTATTCTGCTCACCGCATTGTATAAAGTTTTTGGCCCGATGCATGACCTGTGGTACAATATGGTGATGTTATTATCCATTGCCACAATGATCATTGGTAACCTGTTTGCGTTAAGGCAGCAAAATATAAAGCGTTTCCTTGCCTACTCATCCATTGCACAGGTAGGATTTATATTGGTGGGGTTGAGCAGTAATTCAATAGCCGGAGTAGCAGCTGTGGTATACTTCGTGTTGATCTATACATTTTCCAACCTTGCTGCATTTGGGGTAGCTGGCGTTATATCCCAACAAACAGGCAAAGAACGTATCGAGGATTATAAAGGACTGTACCAGACGAATCCGTTCATAAGCTGGATACTTGCCCTCGCATTATTTTCATTGGCGGGTATTCCTCCCACTGCCGGATTTTTCGGTAAATTATTTTTGATTACGGCAGGAGCATCGAAAGGAAATTACTTTTTTATCACAGTAGCGGCGTTGAACCTGATTGTTTCTTTATACTATTACCTTCTGGTGATCCGGGCGGTGTTCATGGATAAAAATGAACAACCCATTGAAAAGATCAATTTACATCCATCTTCCAAACTTGGACTGATCATATGTGGAGCAGGCATTGTGCTGGTAGGACTACTGAGTTGGGTATATGATTATATTACGGAACTTTCGGGGTAAGCGCCTATGAACAGGAATCAATACTATCCCTGGCTTGTTGGATTTTGTATTGGGTAAAAATTGTATCCTATAAAAATCTACTATCGAATGGGCATAATTAAAATATTGACCCTTTATTATTTAATTTTTATATTCTTTATATATGGCTATCAACAAAAATCACGAATTTGAAGAACTGAACGGCGTAAAATGTGGCATCGTGGAAAAGAACGTAAAACCCGGGAGAGTGGAGTTTTTAAAAAACCTACTGGAGTATAATAAATTCGAAGTGGTGGTAGTTCCGTCACCGCCTCAAAAAGTAGCGCCTGCTCCGGTTGTGAAAGCAGCGGATGGAGTTGTACTTTCATCTCCGGCACCTATTCCACTTCCTGCACCTGAGACGTTTACAGTTGGCGTATCAGATTATACTTTTAATCCCATCAACGCGATTTTTGGAAGAATGTTGCATGCACCGGGCGGACATATAGTAACGCAGGCTTATTGGCAGCAGAAGGAAACAACCAGCCATGATGAAATTCCCTACTACGAATGGAATAAAACTGGCAAAGATTGAATTACCGGGTTAGTTAATTATGCAATTTTTTCCAGGACAAGTTTTCTTATTTCATGGAGGGCGATCCTTTCCTGCAGCATTGTATCCCTGTAGCGGATCGTAACGGTATTGTCTTCTTTTGTCTGGTGATCAATTGTCACGCAGAAGGGTGTACCGATAGCGTCCATCCGGCGGTAACGTTTACCAATTGCATCCTTTTCTTCATAAAAACACATAAAGCTTCCCTTGCATTCATTCATCAGTTCCCGGGCTATTTCAGGCAGGCCATCTTTTTTCAGCAAGGGTAAAATCGCCAGTTTGGTAGGCGCAATTTTTGCTGGTATACGTAATACTACTCTGCTATCCTTAGTACCATCCTCCTTTGTCCATTCTTCGTAGGCATAAGCCAGGCTGATAATGGTTAGAAATAATCTGTCTAATCCCACCGAGGTTTCCACTACGTATGGGATGTAATTGCCATAAGGCTTCCCATCTTCTTTCAGGTCGTTGTCGAAATATTGTATTTTCTTTTTGCTATAGGTTTGGTGCTGCGTTAGATCAAAATCAGTGCGGCTGTGAATACCTTCCAGTTCTTTCCAGCCAAAGGGAAATTCAAATTCTATATCCAAAGCGGCATCTGCATAATGAGCCAGTTTAACATGATCGTGGAAGCGTAATTTTTCCGCAGGTATGCCCAGGCTCTGAAGCCATTTAATTCTCTCTTCTTTCCAGTAATTGTACCATTCCATTTGTGTACCCGGTCGTATAAAGAACTGCATTTCCATCTGTTCAAATTCCCTCATTCTGAAGATGAACTGTCTTGCAACAATTTCATTTCTGAATGCCTTGCCGGTTTGCGCAATCCCAAAGGGAATCTTCATCCTGCCGGTCTTTTGCACATTTAAAAAATTTACAAAAATGCCCTGTGCCGTTTCGGGACGCAGGTAAATTGTATCGCTTTCTTCTGACACACTACCGATCTGCGTGCTGAACATCAAATTAAATTCTCTAACTTCGGTCCAGTTGCATGTTTTGCTGATGGCGCATTTTATATTATTGTCTTCAATCAGTTTTTTTAATGCGATATAATCTGTTGCCACCAACAATCTGTCCATTTTATCAAGCAGGTCGTTTGCCTTTGCTGTTTCACCTTTTATCATCAGGTCTTCAGCAAATCCTTCTATCAAATGATCAACCCGGTATCTTTTATTGCTGTCTTTGTTATCGATCATGGGGTCGCTGAAATTATCAACATGGCCGCTCGCTTTCCAGGTAGTCGGATGCATAAAAATTGCGGCATCAATACCTACAATATTGTCATTTAACTGCGTCATGCTCTTCCACCAATAATCGCGTATATTCTTTTTGAGCTGTGCACCGTTCTGGCCATAGTCGTATACCGCAGACAGCCCATCATAAATTTCTGATGATTGAAAAATGTAGCCGTATTCCTTACAGTGAGCAATCAGCTCGGGGAAATTGTTTGCTTCGTTTGCCATAATTGGAGGCAAAGTTAAGGTAGATATGGGATATAGCTGACTGATCTTCGATGCCGGCTGGGGAGTGATGCCGGGGTAGCTGCTTATTTCAACTTGTCATTTTGCTGATGCCTTTCACCATCTCTTAAATTCTTCTTCTCAAAATTTTTCTCCAACGCGGCCGTTAAATCAATACCAGTTTGGTTAGCCAGGCAGATCAACACCCAAAGCACATCAGCCATTTCATCTCCCAACTCTTTTCCTTTATCAGTTTCTTTAAATGACTGTTCCCCATAAGTTCTTACCAGCAATCTTGATAGTTCGCCAACTTCTTCCATCAATATTCCTAAATTGGTCAGTTCGCTAAAATATTTTACACCAACGGTTTTTATCCATTGGTCAACGTCCTCCTGCGCTTGTTGAATAGTCATAGTTAGATTAATTTAATCTTTTGTTTTAGTATCAATAATTATGGTCACCGGCCCATCATTAACTAAGGATACTTCCATATCGGCGCCAAATTCCCCGGTATATATCTTTTTGCCCAGGTACTTCTCCAATTGTACAATCAGCCTTTCATAGACTGGTATTGCTATTTCAGCTTTACTCGCACGAATATATGAAGGGCGGTTTCCCTTCCTTGTACTGGCGTGCAAGGTAAACTGGCTCACTAATAGTATATCTCCTCCTGTGTCTTTCACTGAAATATTCGGTATTTTATTTTGATCATCAAAAATGCGGAGGTTTACTATTTTGTTGCTAAGCCAGTCAATATCATCATCGTTATCGGCATCTTCAATACCTGCAAAAACCAATAATCCATTTTCAATTTCGGATTTCAGTTTATTGTCAATTGTTACACCGGCTTTTGATACTCTTTGTATTACAGCTTTCATCAAATAAAGGTAAGTACCAAAAATGTCTGCGCAGTTTTTTTTGACGCCTGGTTATCTTGAGGGATGATTGGCCAATGAAGTTGTTAGGCTTAATACCCTATTTACATTAATATCCTTTTGCCGCTTGTACGAACGGCATATTTTTTGAATTAGGTGGACTTGACAGGGCATTTTTTTAGAAATGTTGCTTTAAATCAACTAAATGGAGAATTATGCTGAAAATAGTAAACGTTCCCTTACTGACCAGGAGTGAAATAGGGGATGTGCTCCTGATTTGCGGGGACAATTTCTCTTCGGAATTAAATAATATCCGGCGGTTTGGGATTTAATGATTTTTTATTGATTTCAAAGGAATATTTTTATAAAAAAATGGGGATAAGTGTCTAGAAGCGCTATACTGTTGCTTCTTAAAAATTATCCACCATATTTGTCCACACCTGTTAATATTTAAAAGTCTGATTACTCATTTAGTATGAATATTTTCGTTGTCCGTTAATCCTTAACGATTACTTAACCTATCCCATTAAATTTAATCTATCTTATTGTATGCCAACACAGAAAAATGCAGCTAATGGCCTTAAGTTCAGCCGGCAGTTTACAAAAGAGGGCGTATCTCCTTATGATATGTTCGAGTATGATTATCGTACTTCAGTAATTAAGAACCCTTCCGGCGAAGTGGTATTTCAAATGGACAATGTGGAAGTTCCGAAACAGTGGAGCCAGATAGCTACAGATATTCTGGCACAAAAATATTTTCGTAAAGCTGGCATACCACAGGCAGATGGTACAAGTGGGAGAGAAACAACCATCAAGCAGGTGGCACATCGTATGGCGCTTTGCTGGAAGGTATGGGGTGAACGGTATAATTATTTCGCATCTGAAAATGATGCCCAGGTATTTTATGATGAACTGGTATATTCTATTTTAAACCAGGCCTGTGTACCTAATAGCCCGCAATGGTTTAATACCGGGCTAAACGAAGTGTATGGTATTACCGGGAAGCCACAGGGTCACTATTATGTAGATGCCGTTGACGGGCAGCTAAAAAAGTCAACCTCAGCTTATGAGCGGCCCCAGCCGCATGCCTGCTTTATTTTGAGTGTTGAGGATGACCTCGTAAATGAAGGAGGCATTATGGACCTTTGGGTTAGAGAAGCAAGAATATTCAAGTATGGTAGTGGTGTGGGTACCAACTTCAGCAGTATACGAGGTGAAGGAGAAAAATTAAGTGGTGGTGGTACCTCCAGTGGTTTGATGAGTTTCCTTAAAATTGGTGACAGGGCTGCAGGAGCCATTAAGAGCGGTGGTACTACCCGTCGTGCGGCTAAAATGGTTTGTTTGGATCTGGATCATCCTGAAATTGAAAAATTTGTAAACTGGAAAGTCGAAGAAGAGGATAAAGTGGCGGCCTTAATTGCCGCCGGTTACCCAAGTGATTATGAAGGAGAAGCCTACCGAACCGTTAGCGGGCAAAACAGCAACAATTCTGTTCGGATCCCTAACGCTTTCTTTAAAGTATTAGATGAAGGAGGTGATTGGGAACTGAAAGGAAGAAGTGATGGCAGGGTAATGAAAAAAGTAAAGGCCGCTGAATTGTGGAGACAAATTACGCATGCAGCATGGAAATGTGCTGACCCGGGAACACAATACGATACAACGATCAACGAATGGCATACCTGCCCGGAAGGTGGCCCGATCAGGGCATCTAATCCCTGCAGTGAGTATATGTTTCTGGACAATACCGCTTGTAACCTGGCTTCCGTAAACCTTCGCCGTTTCTTTGAAGAAAGTGACAACAGCTTTGATGTAAAAGGGTTTGAATATACCTGCCGTTTGTGGACAGCAGTATTGGAAATCTCTGTACTAATGGCACAGTTCCCATCAAAGGAGGTAGCACAACTTTCTTACGATTACAGGACCCTGGGTCTCGGATACGCCAACCTGGGCAGTATGCTTATGGTAAGTGGAATTCCTTACGACAGTGAAGCAGCAAGAGCGATAGCAGGAGCAATCACCGCGATCATGACGGGAGTTGCTTATAAGACTTCTGCGGAGATGGCTGGTTTCTTAGGTGCTTTCATCAAATATGAAGAAAATAAAACCCATATGCTCCGTGTAATGCGTAACCACCGTGCTGCGGCTTATGATGCACAGGAAGCATATGAAGGTATAGAAATCAAACCACAGGGTATCAATGCGAAGTATTGCCCTGATTATTTACTGACTGCTGCTATCAGGGCCTGGGACGATGCAGTACAATTAGGAGAAAAAAATGGCTACAGAAATGCACAAACGACCGTGATCGCACCAACAGGAACTATTGGCCTGGTAATGGATTGCGATACCACCGGCGTAGAGCCTGATTTCGCATTGGTGAAATTTAAAAAGTTAAGTGGAGGTGGTTATTTTAAGATCATTAATCAAAGTGTTCCGGCGGCTTTACGTAATTTAAAGTATAGTGAAAAAGAACTGGAGGAGATAGTGAATTATGCAAAAGGGCACGCAACATTGGAAGGCTCACCGTTTATCAATACACAATCGTTAATGGCAAAGGGCTTTACCCAGGATGAACTTGCCAGAGCAGAAGCTGCTTTGGGAAGTACATTTGAAATTGGGTTTGTATTTAATGTGTACACATTCGGAGAAATTACATTACAACGATTGGGATTTACGCCAGGTCAATACTTTGATTTCAGCTGGAGCTTACTCGAAGCTCTTGGTTTTACGGATGATGAAATTGACGCAGCCAATGTATATATATGTGGTACCATGACTGTGGAAGGCGCACCGTATTTAAGAACCGAACATTTACCAGTGTTTGATTGCGCTAATAAATGTGGCCAGAAGGGGGAACGCTTTATTCATGCGCACGGCCATATCCGCATGATGGGGGCAGCCCAGCCATTTTTAAGTGGCGCTATCAGTAAAACGATCAACCTTCCAAACGAAGCAACCGTAGAAGAAATTGCTGATTGCTATCGCATGAGCTGGGAACTTGGACTAAAAGCGAATGCCCTTTACCGTGATGGTTCTAAATTGTCCCAGCCGTTGAGCAATAAATCAGATAAAAAGAAGAAAGCTGAAGAAGCGGGTGTTAACGAAGCAACTATTGTTGATATAAATAATTCTTCCTCTAATATCGTCGACATGAGCAAATTGACTGTGGATGAATTATTGGATGAAGTAAGTAAGCGCATGCAAAACAGTCCTGATACAATTTTGAAAGGACGTCTTGCAAAGATCGTAGAACGAAAAAAGCTACCCGCAAAGCGCCGGGGCTTTACACAAAAGGCAAAGATCAACGGGCAGGCCCTGTTCCTGCGTACCGGTGAATACGGCGATGGTACCGTGGGTGAAATATTCATCGATATGGCAAAGGAAGGCGCTACCGTACGTAGTATGCTGAACTGCTTTGCCATTGCAATTTCTATCGGGTTGCAGTACGGGGTTCCTTTGGAGGAGTTTGTTGAAAAATTTGTATTCACCCGATTTGAGCCATCCGGCATGGTGGAGCATCCTAATATAAAAAGCACTACTTCCATTATTGATTTCATTTTCCGTTCAATGGCCTATGAATATTTAGGCAGGAATGATTTAGTACATGTATTGGATAAACCGGAAGTTGAAAATCTTGGAAATAAACCATGGGATCAGTCAACACCCACGATTGGTAACAGGGTGCATGAATTAAGTGAAGTAAGGGTGATCGGAACCTCATCCCCCGCAGGCAATGTGCAATCAGCAAAAAGTGTAAAGAATAATTTGAGCGTGGCTGAACAATTCAATGGAATGGATGCAGTAAACGCCGCCGCCAGAAGCATGCAGAGCGATGCCCCGGCCTGCAATACCTGTGGACATATCACCGTGCGCAGCGGCACATGTTACAAATGTTTGAATTGCGGTAACAGTATGGGGTGCAGTTAAGGTATAATTAAATTAGCAAACGCTACTCTCCGTGTAGCCTTTGTTAATTTTAAATATAGTTCTAATTGGGCCCCGGTTTGTGGAGGCAGGAACCTGGGCTGGAGATAATATAAGGAGCAAGGCTACTCAATTGAGTAGCCTTGTTCTTTATAATCAGAGTCTGCAAGAAAACTCTATGAAAAAGAACTGGTAAGGGTAGCTTCGGTTGTTGGAGAAAACACCAAAGGATTTTAATTGATAATTGATAATTGATAATTGATAATTTTTTCCTAGCCTGTATTCATTTGTACATTCCAGATTTCCGTACCAAGGTATACCGGTGCACTGAGATTGTTGAATTATATTGGTTGCGGGGGGAAGTTTGGACGCATCTGTAGCCTGTATTCATATTTACATTCCAGATTTCCGTACCAGGGTATACCGGTGAACCGAGATAGTTGATATATGATAATTGAAGGGTGGAAGACCAAGGTAGGGTCGCTTCGGTTGTTGGTGAAAACACCAAACAACGGCTCACTGAGATAGTTGAATTATATTAGTTGAGGGTGGAAGATCAAGGTAGGGTCGCTTTGATTGTTGGTGAAAACACCCAACAACGGCTCACTGAGATAGTTGAATTATAATGATTGAGGGGGGGAAGACCAAGGTAGGGTCGCTTCGGTTGTTGGTGAAAACACCAAACAACGGTGCACTGAGATTGTTGAATTATAATGGTTGAGGGGGAAGACCGAGGTAGGGTAGCTTCGGTTGTTGGTGAAAACACCAAACAACGGCTCACTGAGATA
>JBDTWP010000261.1:0-9922 GCA_040006615.1 Ferruginibacter sp. | reverse complement strand
AACCGGTAGGCGAAAGAATAATAATCTGACGGAGTTTAATCAGCTCCTGTATATTCGAAAGATGAAGTGATTGCGACGCAACGATGATGCCACGAAGAAAGAACTGCTGGTATCAAAAAAAAGAAAAATAGTGTCTGTTTATTGTGACCAACTGAATTATATCAGGAAAAATGTAAGGGTGGTTGTCACAACTAATATCTCTTTGGTAACAGATGCTCCTTCTACTATCGATGCCAATCAGTAGGAGGAACTGCAGATAAAACTGGATTTGAAATAATTTTTTTAACTTTATTGTATAAAAACAAATCAATGATAATAGAGATCCCAAAAAATACACCGGAAGATAAGATAATAAGAATGCTGAAAGGAAGGCAGGGTAAAAAACTGACACCGAAAGCACTGAGTTCTTTTTTTGGAAAATTACCTCATATTGAAGATGGCATGACTTATCAAAAGAAGATACGCAATGAATGGAAATAATTTGTTGTTAGATACCAACATTTTGATTTATGCATTGAAAGGCCTGGCTGAAGTCAGGCCTTATTTTGATACTGAACCATACATATCTGTAATCACTGAAATTGAAATTTTAGGTGTAAAGGGTCTTTCTGAAAATGAAACAAAAATAAGGGAAACAGCTATTGAGTTTTGTAGTGTTGTGCCCTTGACGAACAAAATAAAACAAAAGACCATTTCAATTAAAAGTAAAAATAAAATTCCCGTTCCGGATGCGATTATTGCTGCTACGGCAATCGAAAATGGGTTTGCATTAGTTACTGCTGATAAAGGCTTTAAACGTATTAAAGACTTATCACTCATTTTAATTGAATTGTAATAGAAACTTTTAAGTAACAATTATAATATCTATGCCCTGAACCTGTCTCCCTTCCGCAATTATTTCCTAACTTGACACATGACTAAAAGCCAAATACCGCTGGCAGAACGCTTACGTCCCAATACTTTGGATGAACTGGCTGGCCAGCAGCACCTTACCGGCAAGGGAAGTATATTGCGGACCGCCATTGAAAATGGTAAAGTGCCCAGCATGATCCTCTGGGGGCCGCCGGGTGTGGGCAAGACAACCATCGCCAATATTATTGCACAAACATTAAAGGTTCCCTTTTATACATTGAGCGCCATCAGCAGCGGGGTAAAAGAAGTGAGGGAAGTTATAGAAGCAGCCAAAACACAACGGAATGTGATCTTATTCATTGATGAGATTCATCGCTTTAACAAGGGGCAGCAGGACGCATTGCTGGGTGCAGTGGAAAAAGGGATCATCATCCTGATCGGGGCCACTACGGAGAATCCATCCTTTGAAGTCAACAGCGCTTTGCTGAGCCGTTGTCTGGTATATATATTGAAACCACTGGATGAAGAAGAATTGGTGGCATTGCTGAAGCATGCCATTGCCACTGATGAAATATTAAGGACAAAAAGCATCGAGTTAAGAGAAACTGCCGCACTCATCAATATCTCCGGCGGTGATGCGAGGAAACTCTTCAACCTGTTGGAACTTGTGTGTGAAGCCATGGGCGATAACGTGGTTATAACAGACGATACAGTGATGGAAATAGCTCAACAGCGCATAGCCATTTATGATAAAAGCGGTGACCAGCATTATGATATCATTTCAGCCTTTATAAAATCCATCCGTGGCAGTGACCCTAACGCAGCGGTGTACTGGCTTGCCAGGATGATAGAAGGTGGCGAAGACGTGAAATTCATTGCCCACCGCCTGTTAATACTGGCCAGTGAGGATATCGGCAACGCCAATCCGAATGCTTTGTTGCTGGCCAATGCCACATTCGAAGCGGTGAACAAGATAGGTTATCCTGAATCCAGGATCATTTTATCACAATGCGTGACCTATTTAGCCAGCTCGGCCAAAAGCAATTCGGCTGTTGTGGCTATTAGCGAAGCCAGTGCGGCAGTGCAACAATACGGCGACTTACCCGTACCAATACACATCAGAAATGCGCCTACCAGGTTGATGAAGAATCTGAATTATGGGAAAGACTATGCATATTCCCATAACTATGATAATAATTTTGCCGTACAGGAATACTTACCCAACGAAATTTCCGGGTTTCCATTTTATAAGCCCGGCAACAACGCAAGAGAAGAGGAATTGCGAAGATTTTTAAAATCTTTATGGAAAGACAAATATAAATATTGAAGATAGTCGTGAATGGGTAATGGTGCCCAGGGTTGACAACCTTTGAAAGGTTGGCAACCTTTAAGAATTCTGAATGGGCAATGGGGCAGTCAGCGGGGCGGGAATTAACGAATTAAAAAGTCTTTTGAATAGTAACTTACTTAAATTTACATCATAAAATATCCGTAACGTTTATGAACAAGATCCGTAATTGGTTTACTACAATATTTTTATTAGCAAGCATCATTTCCTGTCAGAAAGAAACACCGGATGTTCCTGACAATACTGCTATCGCAAAGAAACTATTGAATGTATCTTATGGTACAGATGCGCAGCAGGATATGGATGTCTATTTGCCGGCAGGACGAAATAGCTCCACCACCAGGGTAATGATCATGATACATGGGGGTGGGTGGACCTCGGGGGATAAATCAGATTTTGCCGCATTTGTAGATACGATGCAACGCAGACTTCCGGATTATGCTATTTTTAATATTAACTACCGCTTATCGGCGTCGCCGGCTAATTTGTTTCCTACGCAGGAAATGGACGTAAAGGAAGCCATTGGGTTCATTTATCAAAAATCTTTTGACTACCAGCTCTCGGATAAATATGTCTTAATTGGAGCCAGTGCAGGCGGGCATTTAGCTATGCTGCAAGGTTTTAAATATATATCGCCGGTAGTACCCAAGGCCATTGTATCTTTTTACGGGCCGAGTGACTTAAAAGATATGTATAACAATCCTGTTGGCGGCAATAACCTGATTTCTTTGGCTTTAGCCCAGGCCATCGGAAAAACGCCTGTGGAAGATCTTCAATTATATGTCAACTCCAGCCCTGTTAATTTTATTACCACCTTATCTCCCCCGGCAATTCTTTTGCATGGAGGTTTGGATCCGCTGGTAAGTGCTTCTCAATCCACAAAAGTGATCGACAAGTTAGCAATTGCCGGCGTGAACAATCAATACGTATTTTATCCATCGGCCGGTCATGATATTTGGATTGATTCATTAATGTTTGATGCTTTTAATAAAATTGAATCATTCCTGGCCGCTAACGTTCTTTAGTTCAGATGGAAGGGAAATAGTAAAAAATAATCAGCGTGTTGAAGGTATAAAACTGTGTTATTAATTATCTATTGATGGTGGCTTTTATTTTACTTTTGTGAACATGCAAAAAAAAATATTCATTCTTTCCCTGGTCCTGGGTTTTTCGATTACCGCATTTGCACAAAGGGATAGTACTGTTTATTTTAAAGGAGCAATCAAAGAAAACAGGGAAAGGCTTCAACGGAATATCATCCGGTATACTATCACCCGGAACTTATCGCTTCCCTTAAATGATGATTCCGAAGAAAACTGGATGGATGCTTTTGGAGGAATGGAATTACTTCGGTATCGGTCGCCCTGGGCAGATGGCAGGATTAATATGGCCTTTGATTCAATAGAAAAAAGGAGTACAGGCTTCCAGAGAGCATTATTAGAACTGGCCTATGCATGCTATCCCGATCGCTTTGTAAAGCAGGTAACATCGTTTATTAATGTTAGCACAGATGCCAGGGTTTTCGCAATGAGCGCTGAATACCTTCTGTTGAATAATAAAATCCCGGTTGCCGGGATCAACCTCGAAAAAAGCAAGGGGCAGCTTGTAAAAAACGAAAAGGACGAAGCGATCAGAAGGCAATTATTTTATCACCTGCAACACCTCGATCATAAAGAAAATTGCATTTCCATTACCGGCATGGTCGGCCCGGACTTTTTAGAAAACCATACCCTGCTTTATAGCTTTCAGCGAAAGAACCGAAACTATCCGGGTCTCGCGTTGATAAGGGATCCGGCGGGGAATTTTATTAAAGATGAAAACGGTTCTATTTTTTCTGTGCCGCAATTGGCAAGGAGTATCAATAACCTGCCAGGCTATTTAACCAATGGAAACACGCCACAGGGCATTTACAGGATGTATGGATTTGATACCAGCAAAAGTAATTTCATAGGACCCACTACTAATATCCAGTTAACCATGCCTTTTGAAACAAGCCTCCGGCATTTTTTTAGTGATTCCAGTATTACAGATTCAGTATGGACGGAAGAATGGTATAAAAAGTTGTTACCCGGCATCTTTAAAAATTGCGGGCCACTCTTTGAATCATTCTATGCCGGCAAAGCGGGCAGAACCGAAATTATTGCACATGGCACCACGGTAGATCCCGGGTATTATGCAGGCGAAACCTATTACCCTCAAACTCCAACGATGGGCTGTTTGTGTACAAAAGAAATATGGAGCGATACGGATGGCAGACGATTGGAAAGTGACCAGCAAAAATTAGTATCCGCATTGCAAATGGCTGGCGGCGCCAATGGATATTGCGTGGTTATAGAAATAGATGATGCCCCGAAGCCAGTCACTATCGGCGATATTTTACCCTTGTTAAAACAGGTAACCTCCCAATGAAAGAAGATATCAGCAGCAGGAACGATATAGAAAAACTAATCGTTCAATTTTATGAGAAAGTGAAACGAGACCCGGTAATTGGTTTTATTTTTACCAGGTTGGTTAATATGGATTGGGAAAATCATATCCCGGTGATCGTGGATTTTTGGGAAACCATCTTGTTGGATAACCCGGTTTATAAGAAAAATGCCATGGAAATACATTATGATCTTAATAAAAGAATCCGGTTGGTAAAAATACATTTTGAAACCTGGTTATCGCTGTTTAACTCAACTACGGATGAATTATATGAAGGCAAAATAGCAAGCCTTGCCAAAAGCCGTGCAAAATCTATTGCATCGGTCATGTTATTTAAGATGGAAGCCATCAACGATAAAAAATCCCTTAGCTGATGGATCTGACCTGGAAATATGTTTCATTTAATGAGCTATCAGCTTCAGCATTATACTCAATCCTTCAATTACGTAATGCAGTATTTGTTGTAGAACAAAATTGCGTGTACCAGGATGCCGACAATTTAGACCAAATAAGTTATCACATAACAGGATGGGATGAGGATACCCTGGCTGCCTATTGTCGTGTTTTACCGCCCGGAGTTACCTTTAAAGAAGCCAGCATCGGACGGGTAGTAACTTCCCCAGACTACAGAAAGTGTGGTTACGGCCGTGAATTAATGCAAACGGCTGTTGGATTTACTTTAGATCGGTTTAAATGTAAAAAAATTAACATTTCTGCCCAACTATACCTGAAAAAATTCTATGAATCCCTTGGCTTTGTGAAAATAAGCAGGACTTACCTGGAAGATAATATCCCCCATATTGAAATGCAATTCACCAAATAATTTTCTTCTTTTTGGACAATATACAACTTAACTAATCGTTAAGATTTAGCTTATACTTTTTATGGCACTTCTAGCCATGAAATATGAATAGCACCCAATATTCCTAACCAGGTTGATGCATGAAAAAACATTTACACTACTTTATTCGTATTGGTTTATTTTCAATATTTTTTACTCCTTTTAGCTCTTTTACCGCCAATGCACAGCATATTATTATTGGGAATGATAATGTAAAAACTGAAATAGGATTAAATTTCGGGCCCACTTTTTTTTTAGGAGACCTTGGCGGCCACCGGGGTAAGGGAACCACCTTTATCAAAGATTTAAACCTGCAGTTAACCAGGGTAATGAAGGGGGCATTTGTTATTTTCTATCCGACCGACTGGTTTGGCGTGAGGGTTGCGGCACAATATACTTTTGTGGAGGGAAGAGACGAACTGATTAATACCGACGGCGAAGATGAATTATACCGCAAACAAAGGAACCTTGATTTTAAAAGTAATATGTTTGAAGCATATGCTGCTGCCGAAATCTATCCATTCATGTTGCTTAATAAGAGGGATGAAGATTATAATCCAAGATTCCGCCCTTATGTTTTCATAGGGGCCGGCATGTTCAGATACAATCCAAAAGGCAGCATCACGGATCAGAATGGCAACGTAACCTGGCATGAATTGCAACCTTTACGAACGGAAGGCCAGGGTTTCGAAGAATACCCCTTAAGGAAACCATACTCACTCACACAGCTCAATATCCCGCTTGGTGGAGGTATGAAATACCTGGTTTCGAAAAAAATAAATATTTCCTTAGAATTATTATACAGGAAAACTTTCACAGATTATATAGATGATTTAAGTACAGACTATGTAGATCCAGACTTATTTGCTAAATACCTGAAACCGGTGGACGCAGACATTGCGAGACAAATACATGACAAGGCTTTTACCAGTTATGTTCCTGGTTCTCCACGCTTTGCACCCGGATATCAACGCGGCAACCCAAAAAATATGGATGCGTACTTTTCCTTTGTACTTAAATTGGGCATGAGGATAGGTGATATTTATGATAGTTCATCTGAAAGGAATGTAGCAAAACAATCAAGGTGCCCGGCAAGATTTTAATTATTGATCATCAATTATACCCAAATGAAAAACAATTTACAAACCAATCCCTTCCTGCTTAAAATGATTGCCCTGGTTGCCTGCTTTATGCTTGTAATCCTGTATAACAAGTCGAAAGCTTCCGGAATACCAAACATTTCGAATTACACTGCGCGGGTAGCTGTTAATTTTAAACAGGATGCAGAAAAGAATGAATTGAAGATCAGAGTAAAATCCGGCACGGAATCCCTTATGCAATTGTTTATTTTTTCGCCCGATGGAATACTGATAACGGAGGTAGCAATATGTGCAAATAAAACCACCATTATAAAGGGTTTAAAGAAGGGATTTTACATATATGAATGCTTTAATAATGACGAAAGAATGAAAAGCGGGAGCTTAATAATAAATTAAGCGGACGGTCGTCCTGTTGACTGATATAACCGAAGGCTTTCAATCGTCATCGGGGTCAAAATTTTCCAGGAAGCTTTTCGCATCAAATGGTTCATCATCATCGGGAAATGTACCAGGATCATTAAACAGGTGCCATTCATCGGGCAAGTCATTTTCCTTATCAAATGAAGTTACCCATTGAATAAATATTTTCTTAAACGATTCAATTTCATCTTTCAGAACATCCAGGTATTTTTCTTCTACACTATGTATGGCATCACATGCCCAAAGCTGCGCTTTCAACTGGCAGATGTTTACTTTAATAATGACCGCATTTTCCATTACAATACTGTATACTTCTTCTACCGCCATCGCCCCCTTTATTTTGGCAGGCACGATCATGGCATTTTCCATCATCAGGCGCCTGGTAATATCTGCATGCTCATCTTCCGGCAACACATCACAAATAGTTTCGGTGAGATTTAATATGTCTATAGCTTTCTTAAATAAAGCATTGCCATGTATCTTAACTGGTTTCCAGTTTTCATTTTTGTTATCCCCATCTTCATCATTAAAGCTTTCGGACCGGAAAAAGTTGCCTGGATTATCAGTACTCATATATGAAAAATTTATATTAATTCTGCCTGTAAATATTCTCCTGTAAAGCTCCCTTTTACTTTTACCAGGTCTTCGGGCACTCCTTCAAATAAAACCAATCCGCCACCATCACCGCCTTCAGGTCCGATATCAATGATATGATCCGCCACTTTTATCACATCCATATTATGTTCGATCACTAATACAGTATTACCCCGCTCCACCAATTTATTCAATACTTCCAATAAGTGCTGAATATCCTGGAAATGAAGTCCTGTCGTTGGTTCATCCAGGATATAAAAAGTTTTGCCGGTATCCTTCTTTCCAAGCTCGGTAGATAATTTTACACGCTGGGCTTCTCCCCCGCTAAGTGTTACCGCACTTTGGCCAAGGGTAATATAACCCAGCCCGACCTCCTTCAACACTTTTATTTTACGGTAAATATATGGCACTGCCTGGAAAAAGTCTACTGCTTCCTCCACCGTCATATCCAATACGTCACTGATCGATTTTCCTTTGTACCGGATTTCCAGGGTCTCCCGGTTATATCTTTTGCCGTTGCACTTTTCACAATGCACATATACATCCGGTAAAAAATTCATTTCAATTACCCGCATGCCTCCCCCCTCGCAGACATTGCATCTGCCGCTTTTTACATTAAAGGAAAAACGACCGGCATTGTAGCCCCGGATCTTTGCTTCCGGTACCGCGGCAAACAATGTCCGGATATCGGTAAAGAATCCACAATAAGTAGCAGGATTACTTCTCGGGGTACGTCCGATAGGAGACTGGTCTATCTCTATTACCTTGTCAATATGTTCCAAACCTTTGATGGACTTATATTCCAGGGGGTTCATCTTTGAGTCGTAACAGTGCTTACTCAATAAAGGATAAAGGGTTTCATTGATCAGCGTTGATTTCCCGCTGCCGCTTACACCGGTTATTAAGATAAGTGTACCCAGGGGGAATTGCACATTCAGGTTCTTTAAATTATTTCCTTTAGCTCCTTTTAATTCTAAAAAATTGCCATTCCCTTTTCTTCTTTCTTTTGGAACTTCAATGTATTTTTCACCGCTTAAATATAGCGCCGTGTCCGATTTTGAATCCAGCACCTGTTGCGGTGTGCCCATCGCCACTATCTCACCGCCATGCTTACCCGCTTTTGGGCCAATATCCACCAGGTAATCGGCAGCCAGCATAATATCTTTATCATGTTCTACCACCAATATGCTGTTGCCGATATTTCTTAAATTTTGCAGTGCACCAATCAAACGCCGGTTATCCCGTTGATGTAAACCAATACTGGGTTCGTCCAAAATATAGGTGATCCCCTGCAACTGTGATCCAATTTGGGTAGCTAACCTGATACGCTGGGATTCGCCCCCACTCAGGCTTTTGGAAGAACGGTCGAGTGTGAGATATGTTAACCCTACATCCAGCAGGAATTGTAAGCGCTCCCTTATTTCTTTTAATAAATCTTTGGCAATAGTATTTTGCCTGGCGCTCATCTTTTTTTCAACACTTTCAAACCAGGTAGCCAGTTTATCAAGGTTGAGCGAACTTAATTCCGCAATATTTTTGTCACCCAGCTTAAACCAAAGGCTTTCCTTCTTCAGGCGGCTACCATTACAGGTAACGCAGGTTTTCAACTCCATAAACTTTTCCACCCAGTCTCTCATAGCCTCGGTGGTTCCGCTGGAGGTGAACCAGCGTTTTAACATGGGGATGATGCCTTCGAAGTCCAAATCTCCGCCCCCGGCCCATAAAGGGGAGACTGTAGAACTTTCTGTTTCAAAACCGGATTCATTCAGATCGAATTCATCCTTAGTTTCATTGCTGGTACCTTCCGGGTTACCATATAATAAAATATTTAGTGCCGCTGCGGATAATGTGTTGATGGGTTTATCTACGCTGATCTTATTTTTTTTCGCGAGTGCCTCTACATTTTTGTACATATAGGCTTCCCGCTCCTCTCCCAGCGGTGCTATACCGCCATCTTTGACGGATAATTTTTTATCGGGTAATACAGACTCCATGCTGATGGCATAAACATTACCCAGGCCTTTGCAGCCAGGGCATGCTCCATACGGGCTATTAAAGGAGAAGGCATTTGGGGATGGTTCTTCATAACTGATGCCGGTATCCACGCACATCAGGTGTTTGCTATACATGGCTTCCCCCTGCCCCGTTGAAGGAGGGGTTTTGGATTCTGCAACTGTATTATCACTTTCCGTATTGTTGTGGTCCCCTTTAATCCTCCCGCCAGCTGGCGGGGTCGGAGGGGCTTCCAGGGGAGCCACAAACATCAGATCCTTACCCATCTGAAGCGTTTTCTGAACACTTTGGCTCAGTCTTAGCTTCATATCATCCGTGACAGCAAGC
>JBDTWP010000260.1:0-9937 GCA_040006615.1 Ferruginibacter sp. | reverse complement strand
ATCCGTTATTAAAACTTTGATTGACGCCTTTCTTACTAAAAGACAAATTCAACAATTCGCTAAATAACAAAAGCCCCAATTTGTACGGGTTTTCGGCGTCTGGCGCCGGACTCTCGTCCGGTGCCCAATTGTTACTAATGCCTGCAAACTTAGACACCATCCAAAACAGCAATATGTAACAATCCGTTTCTGCGCCTGGGGAGCCGAAAACTCACTTCACTTTGTTACAATTTAAAAAGCAATAGTAGCAATAACCTGGCACAGGAAAGCTCTGCCGCATTGCCCACGCCTCAATTCTTCGGCTGGGGAGAATTCTACGCCGGAAGGGAAAGAAAGACCTTGCTGAAATGACTACGTTTCATTACTGCGGCTGGGGGAAAATGAGTTTACTTTTTAAAGGTCAGCTATCCAATAAAAAAGCCGTTCTTATTCAAAACGGCTCTTTCTTAGATCCAAAAAATTTATCTATCCTCTTATTTCATATTAATAACTCCTGTTAATGGTGAAGCCAATTGCAAAATTGCCATCCTTGATACTACTGCCGTTTCTTGCCAGTTGATCTATATTGGAACCATCGGTAGTGCTCCCTATATAAAACTGGAAGAGGTGACCACCGGTATTGATCTCCATACCAACGGATAAAAGATCGGGATGATAATTAATGATCGCGCCGTTTTTGGTGATCAGGTTCTGATACATATTGAGCTGCCGGGCATACTCAAACGTAAGGTTTAGCGAACTGCTCATCTTATATTTTCCTCCCATACCCAATGAAAACACTTCATTGCTATTATTAATACCATAAGGCACTATATTGAAATGAATCCAGGAAGGCATCAACTGAAGAGAAAGCCTGTTTGAAAACTTACGGGAAATCAACAATTGGTTCATGTAGGAAAACTTACTCCAGGATAACTGGTTATCAGGGTCCTTGGCTGTATTAACGTTCACCATGGAATAAAAAACCACCGAAACCGGCACATTTTTTAATCCTGCCTGCTGCCGCAGAATCTTAACCTTGGCAAAACCTTCATATTTTGAACTGCCGGCTGCGGCAAGTCCCAGGTTGAGCCAGCTTGAAAGTGAATAATCAAATGACAGATAGGTATGGGCCACGCCTGAATTAAGCCCAAACAACTGGGCAAGATTTTGCGAACCTGCATCCTTTGTCCAAATATTACTAAAGTGGTGGGATATCAGGATCTGCTTAACTCCCTTGGCAACTATTTCTGTGGTCTGCATGTTGATAAGGTGCGTTGAATTAAAAGTAGCCCTTGTTACTTTGTGTTTGGGAGCCGCTTTTTTTTCAGGTTGGGTGGTATCCTGTGCCATTGCAGGCAATAAAAAGCAAAGGCAAAAAAGGAAAAGCGAAAATATCTTTTTCATACTATCTTATTTTAATTTAGAACATTCATTGTCAGGCGTCAAAATGGATTATTTAAAATTACCGGGGCTGCCCCTGGGCGATCCATTCTTTAAAAATATTTACGGTACAGGAACTTAAACTTAATGCGCCACCCGGGTGGCCTGAATTACCACCGCTGTTCATCATCGCGGTCAGCTTACTATTTTCGGCTACCATTTTAGCATAATCAAGTGCCGCACCAAGACCGCCATGGCAGGTAGATCCTTTACAGGTAGTGGTATAAATCGGTAATATCTTTGCAGCATAGGTGATCGCTCCTTCCACTGTGCATCCCCCTCCGTCGTCCTTGGCACCTTCACTGATCCATTTCTTTATGATGCCGGACTCGTTGGTTTTAAAATGAATTTCTCCGCCACCAGGATGGGTTCCGCCATTTACCCATGAACCCAATAAGGATACCCTTGCAAGAATAGCGTCAAAAAAAATCGTGTCGGCATGTGAAAACTGAACGGCCCGTTGGGCAGAACCATTATTATGACAGCCACACCCCCCCGCCACTATGATTGGCACTACATCCGCCCTGAAAGACACCAACGGCAGCGTTAGTATATCTTCCTTATTTTTATAACATGACGACAGGAGATAGGCAAGCATTGAAATCGTCATAGCCATTGTTATTATTAGTTTTTTCATTTTGCTGAAATTTTATTATGATTAGATCAGTTAGTGTTTAATGATGGTTCCTGATTTCCTGTATTGGAAAATGCCCGCATTCGCATTCCCGTATTTCCATACATCAGGAACATTGGGATCAGCAAAATACCAGGCCTTGATAAGTGCCACTTCATTTGGTTTAAGACCACCATCACCATAAGCCATATCACCCTGCTGGTTTGTTGCAAAAACTCCGGTAAAGGGATTGGCCAGGAGAATTGTGGAGTCTATTCTTGAAACCAGGGAACTGTTTACGTTCAGGTGATTGCCTTTTGAGTAAAACTGCACCATAGTAACCGGATCAGTATACTGAACGGCTGAATTGCTCCGTGCACTCTTCGGATACCTGATATCCATCAGGATATCGTCATAGGTTTGCAATGGTCCTCTTGCACTGCTGGCGGAACGTGGCAACGTCAGCGTTTTCCATGGCCTGTAACTTGCATTGGCAAGCGTATCTGAATAAAATCTTTTTACACTGTCCTTATAGGAGTTCCACACCTGGTTGCGTAGCGTTTCATTTGAAAGCAGGCAATAAAGGGTTATAGCACTTGTCAGTGGATTTATATAGGTGTATAACGTAGTGTCAGCCGATGCTAAACCCTCAATCAGTCCTTTCCTGGCCCATCCGCCTGTAGCTGTAGCCTGATTATGACAGTTGGCAGAGCCACAACCGGTATTGATAAGTGTGATGGCGGCAGGCCGGAAGTCATCAAGATTGGGTTTTTCTTTCGCTCCATTCTTTATCCAGTTATAAATAAGCGTCTTGTCGGTAACGGTCATTTCATGATTGGAATTCACCGGCGGCATAGCTTTGTCAAAATTATTAGTGGTAAGGAATTCCCATAATTTGCTCCCTTCGGGACTGCCGGGACTAATAAATTTCATTATATCGGAATAGGTATCAAACTTTGGTCCTACAGGGCCTCCATGACAATTAGAAGTTGCGCAATATTCATGAACGATGGTCTGTACACCCCTGAACTTGATTAAATCATTTACATCAGGTGTAACATCAGCGGGAATAACAGTATTGCTTTCATAAAATGATGCGTAAATAGTGGAGTCAGCGGTTCCTGTGAACGACCTGTCCAGATTTTTTATAAGGTCGCCCGACTTTCTGCACTGAAAAACCGACGCAGACATAAACATAACAACAAGGAAGAGCGTTGTCGCATTAATGAATGAAATTCTTTTCATAAAAAATAGTTTACTTATGGGAAATTAATACCGTGAAAGAAGGATTTTTAACATCGCAATAACAAAATTATGAAGGCCGATTTGACAAAATCATGACAAAACTTTTTCCATGTTATGACATTGATCATGAATTGCCAGCCTCAATATCAGGTTCATTTATGTGATGATACTCACCTCCCGCGCTGACACATCTCATGAGATTTTCGAATCTGTATAAATAATTTGCAGCCACCTTGTTCAATTAATTAATTATTACAAATCAATTTGTATGGGAAATAATAAAAAAGCAGAAACCAAATCCAGGCGATGGTTTTTGACGGGAGGCTTGTCTGGCGCAGGAAAAAAGGAAATGATAAAAATGCTTACTGCGGATGGCAAACTGGTAGAAGTTGAAAAATCTGTGGTGGATGCTGTGGCTAAAAAACAAAAAGCTACCAATAAGGAAATCTTCGACTGGATGAAAAATCCGTCAAAAGAAACAAATGTTGACCCATTCAAACCTGAACAATGAAACAAGAAGATGAAGTTAACCACAGCAGCAGGCGGAATTTCTTAAAGAACGCGGCCTTAGCAACAGTTGCTACGGCAACCTGCGGCAGTATTGCCTGTTCCTGCTCATCTAAAAACACTACAGTCAGCCAAAAAGTAAAATTGTTGTCACCTGACGGAGAGATAGTTGAAATTGATTCTACTTACCTGGATCACCAGGAACATATGGCCATTCTTTCCAAACTGGAAGAAAGACAAGGCATGGCCGGAAAGAAATTCGTAATGGTAGTGGACCTGGCCCGATGCAAAAATGCACGAAAATGTATAACTGCCTGCCAGAAATGGCATTACCGGCCGGAAGACACGGAATGGCTCTCGGTGAAACTGATGAAGGATAGTGATAAAGCCGCCCCTTACTGGTTCCCGAAACAATGTTTCCATTGCGACAATCCTCCCTGTGTAAAAGTATGCCCCGTGGATGCCACTTTTAAAAGACAGGATGGCCTGGTATTAATAGATAATGATAGATGCATCGGTTGTAAATTCTGTATGGCAGCCTGCCCATATTCCACCCGTGTTTTCAACTGGGATGAGCCTGAAATGCCGATGGATATTAAGAATTTGCATTATTCGGCGGAAACAGGCATCCCCGCCAAAGTTGGTACCGTAGAAAAATGCGATTTCTGCCCGGATAGAGCAAGGGAGGGTCTTCTGCCTCCCTGCGTGGAAGCATGTCCCAATGGTGTATTCTATTTCGGCGATGAAAATGAAGATACCGTTACAAATGGGGACGAGACAGTAAGTTTCAGCCAACTGATAAAAGACCGCGCCGCCTACCGGTTTATGGAAGAGTTGGGAACAAAACCAAGGGTGTATTACCTGCCACCAAAGGACAGGCAATTCCCGGTAGAAAGAGGTTATGAAAACCTGCCTGACAACTTAAAGGAAAGATTTAAGGATATCATGCAGGAGGGAAAGAAAAAATCCTGAAGAAAGGGACACTTAATTTCATTCAATGAATATAAATTTTTATGGAACTTAATACATACCAGCAGGCAGCATTCAATTACCAGCGGCACAATATCGAAAAGTTTGGAAAACGAAATTGGATGTGGACGATTTTCTTTCTATTATGGATACTTGTTGGCGGCTATGCGTTGTACTTACAAATTTCCAAAGGGCACATCGTTACCGGAATGCGGGATAATGTGGTATGGGGCTTGTTTATAGTAAATTTTATCTTTTTTATTGGTCTTAGTTATGCCGGTGCTATTATTGCCGGCCTGTTGCACCTGTTTAAAGTACCCTGGGGCAAACCCATTGTAAGGCTCGCCCAAATTATGACACTTGTATCCGTGATTGTTGGTCCGATTTTTATCCTGTTATGCGTTGGCCGTTTTGACCGGCTCCATCATTTATTTATTTATCCAAGATTGCAATCGCCGATGACCTGGGACGTCTTGGCCATCCTGACTTATTTCGTTGGCAGTGTACTTTTCCTTTATATGGCTTTGATAAAAGACTTTGCGGTGTACCGTGATTCAAAATTGAGTATACCCAAATGGAGACAGAAATTATATACCGCTTTGGCGCTGGGCTACAGGGGCGCCGCAAGCCAGAAAAGACATTTGATAATTTCCCAGAACCTGCTGGCAATAATCCTTATACCACTGGCAATTATTGTGAGTTCCATCCTGTCATGGATATTTGGCATGACTCTACGGCCCGGGTGGCATAGTACTATCTTTGGTCCTTACTTCGTTTTGGGCGCATTGCATTCGGGATGTGGTGTTTTGATTGTCGCTATGTGGGCCTACAGGAAGATGTATAAGCTTGAAAATTATTTTACCAACAGGCATTTTACCTACCTTGGCTATTTCATGTTGGTACTGGCAGCGGGTTATGGTTATTTTACTTTCTCTGAATATTTCACCAGCTGGTTTGGCTCGGCAAAATGGGATAACGAAGTTATTAAAAAACTGTTCAACCCTGCCGAATATGGGTGGTGGACTCTCTTTGCGAATTTTGCCGGTATTATCATCCCAATAGTGATAGTAGCAATCCCAAAAACAAGAAAACCTGACTGGATATCGCTTGCAGCCTTTTTAATGGTGATTGCATTATGGGTGAAACGCTACCTCATCATTGTACCAACCCTTGAAACCCCGGCATTACCCATGCAGGATACAAGGGCTGCATATGTAAAATATTCCGCTACCTGGCCCGAATGGGCATTAACCTTTGCAGGAATTGCCACTTTCCTGTTATTTTTTACACTTTTTTCAAAATTTGTAACAGTGGTACCCGTTTCAGAATTGGAGGACTCCAAACCTCAGCACAATCAGCGCCAGGAACCTTTACCTGTTATAAAAGATGAAATACAACCCGCTTAAATGATATTATATGAAAGTCGTTTCAACATTCGCTGCATCCATAAAAGGTTTTCGAATCGCTTTTTTGACTGCCGGCTTAATAACCATATTGTTTACTCCGTGTGTTTTGTTTGCACAAACTGACAGCACTGAAAAAGCAGCGCCGGCAGCTAAAAATGATTCATCATTGATTTCTCCTTCAATTGAGTTTTTAAGTACTCAAAAAGCAAATGACACCATTGATCTGAAAGCAGCATTGAAAGCCAAAGTAAAAGGCACGATCTTCAGATTACCTTTGCTAAAGGTTAGTTTCATCCAGGTAACTGATTCAGGAGAAAAACTGCTTGGGTTTGGAATAACTGACCAGGCTGGAAAAGCTGTATTTCAAGCTAAGGCAGGATCATTGGCGACCGACAAGGAAGGTAAATTTCACTTCAAAGCTGTATTTGCAGGTAATAAAGCAATGGATCCCGTTGAAGAAGAGTTAACAATAAAAAGAGCCCGCCTGGAAATTACCCCGGCAAAAGAAGACTCATTACTGAATGTTAAAGTAAAACTGATAGATGTAGGAACAGGAACTGAAATCCCCGTTCCCAAGGCAACACTGGGAATATTTGTAACCCGCATGTTCAATCCTTTAAAAGTTGGAGAGGGCACCACGGACGAAAACGGTGAAGCCACTATTGAAATACCTGCTAACCTCCCCGGTGATACAAAAGGCAACATTAACCTGGTGGTAAAACTCGAAGAAAATGAATTGTATGGAAACCTGGAAGCAGGTGTTTGCCAGCAATGGGGAACAAGTGTTTCTGATAAATCAAATGAATTGCCGCGCGCTTTATGGAGCCCCCACCCTCCTTTGTGGATGATCGTGACATTTGTTATTTTGATGATGGCCGTATGGGGGCATTATATTGTTATCATTTATAAGTTGTTCCGGCTGAGGAAAGAGGAGCCTCCTGTACCAACCAATGCAACAAATTCTTACCTTTGACAATCTGAAATTTAAAATAAAAAATAAAACATGAAAAAAGTATCGACGATTCTCCTTGGTTGCTCTGTTGTAATATTAATGTCGTTCATGATCAGTAGCCAGCCTAAAAAACCATGGGTAGTACCCGATAAGTATATTAAAATGATCAACCCGGTAAAATCCGATGATGCATCTGTTGCAACCGGTAAGACTTTGTATAATAAACATTGTAAATCATGCCACGGCACAAAAGGTAAAGGAGATGGAAGTAAAGCAGCGCAATTAGACACGGAATGCGGGGATTTCACAACAGCAGATTTCAAAAAGGAAGTGGATGGGGCGCTATTCTATAAAACATTTGAAGGCCGGGATGATATGCCCTCCTATAAAAAGAAAATACCGGAAGCCGACGACATATGGGCAGTAGTAAATTATATGAGAACGCTACAATAAGCTACAATAAATTCAGGTCCCCATAAGACCGAAAGCATATTTTTAAGAATGTTCATCCTCCGGCGGAGGATGAACATTTTTATTTATGGCTAAGGAAAAAAAATCGTAAACAGGTTGTCACCTCCTTAAACCTGGAAAAAAAATTATCAATTATCAATTTTCAATTTTCAAAGCCTCGGTTTCACTCCACGAACCGAAATCTACTTTCAGGGAAACAGATTCAATTGCAGCAATATCCGATAAAAATAAAGCACATTTTATCGGACCAGGTTAGGAGGCTTTGTTATTAAATCTAATTGGACAGTAATAAGCATTTAAAACTGTCGGGCAATCATCAAGAGGAGCAAATTCTTTATTTCGTTCCGTTAGGAACGTCATGTGGGTAGAAAAAATGATAATGTTTCGACCGTTCCCTAGGAACGATATGTGCTTACCTATCCTGTTTTCAATTACAAATCAAAAATTCACGATTAAAACCCAAAAAAATTAAAATATGTCACCACTTTTTAAAAACTGGAATAATAGAAAGAATTATCAATTATCAATTATCAATTATCAATTATCACAAATTATCAATTATCACAAATTATCAATTATCACAAATTATCTACCTCCATCGCCTATTACTGAGTACCTTTGATGTACTTCTTCGATACAAAACGGATAAGTTAGAACTCTAACTCAACCACGAACCTTTGTTTTATGCTTCAGGCTAATAAAGATAAACCAAAAAAGCTTTCTAAGAATCTCTTCCCTGTAGTGGGTGTAGGAGCATCGGCCGGCGGGTTGGAAGCTTTTAAACAATTGCTTAAAGCCATACCTGAAAACAGCGGGATCGCTTATATCCTTGTACAGCACCTTGATCCATTCCATGAAAGTGTATTGGCGGATATTTTACAAAGGGTCACCAGGATCCCGGTATATGAAATAACGAACAATATTACGGTGGCGCCTGATCATATCTATATTATCCCGGCTAATAAAATATTAATAGCAACTGATGGTGTGCTGAAATTAGATGTGCGGCCTCCAAAGCCGGGAAGGTATATGCCCATTGATATTTTTTTCAAATCGCTTGCAGAAGTTCACCAGGACCACGCTATTGGTGTAGTGTTATCCGGTACTGGTTCTGATGGCACCCTCGGCCTGAAAGCTATTAAGGATCATGGCGGAATCACTTTTGCCCAACACCTGGATTCGGCAATTTATGATGGTATGCCGCTTAATGCGATCCAGTCTGATATAGTTGATTTTATTCTAACCCCTGAAGAGATTCCGGGAAAACTTTTGGCGTTGGGACGCACACTTACTATTTCCTTAAATCCGGCAGATGCTGCGCACCAGGAAAAGGAGAATATATTTAAACAAATTCTGGCATTGGTGAGAATTCAAAGATCTGTGGATTTTACTTATTATAAACAATCTACTATCCGGCAGCGTATAATGCGCAGGATGGTCATCAATAAAATAGAAAACCTGGATGAATACCTCATTTTACTGGAAGGTAAAAAAGCCGAGCAGGACATCCTTTATGAGGACCTGCTCATTCCCGTTACTTCATTTTTCAGGGATAAGCAGATTTTTGATGATTTATTTCTAACGGTCTTTCCTGACCTGGTAAAAAACAAATCGCTGAAAGAGCCGGTACGGATCTGGATAGCCGGTTGTTCCTCCGGAGAAGAAGCCTATTCGTTAGCAATCTGTCTGAGTGAATTTTTGGGTGACAATCTTAAGAATATAAAAATCCAGCTTTTTGCCACGGATATTTCAGAAAAGGCGATAAAAAAAGCACGTAGCGGTACATACCTTAAAGACGAATTGGAAAACGTTTCAGAAAACCGCCTTCACGAATTTTTTGATAAAAAAAATGACCATTTCCGGGTAAAAAAGCCGATAAAGGATATATGTGTGTTTGCGCTCCATAACTTTTTAAAAGATCCGCCCTTTGCAAGAATGGACCTGATCAGTTGTCGTAATGTGCTTAGTAACATGGAGCCCTATTTACAGCAAAAAGCATTGGCTACTTTTCATTATGCATTAAATGACCATGGGTTATTGCTGCTGGGCAAGTCAGAGACTGCCGGCAAACCGTCTGAACTGTTTACCACCAAAATCAGGCACGATAAATTATATAACCGCAAACCGGCTTCGCAAAGGTTTATTCCTGTTACAACCGAAAGTATAGAAAAACCGCTGAAACAAGCAGAAAATCAAACCGGAAAATCAGCCATTAAAGAATATGACTTTCAAAAAATTGCCGATGATATTTTATTGTCGGGATATACTCCTGCCGGCGTAGTGGTTAACGAATTTTTCGACATTGTTCAGTTTCGTGGATCCACTGGTTCCTTTCTGGAACAGCCTCCCGGT
>JBDTWP010000259.1:0-9946 GCA_040006615.1 Ferruginibacter sp. | reverse complement strand
AGAATTTCATTTGGGGTATCTTCGGTTGTTGGTGAAAACACCGAACAACGGCTCAAGGGGGTAGCTCATTTATAATAATGGAGGTGGCGGAGACTGAAAAATTTATATAGAATATCATTTGGGTTATCTTCGGTTGTTGGTGAAAACACCAAACAACGGCTCACGGAGGTAGTTCATTTATAATAAGGGAAGTGAAGGAGACTGAAAAATTTATATAGAATTTCATTTGGGGTATCTTCGGTTGTTGGTGAAAACACCAAACAACGGCTCAGAATTTCATTTGGTGTATCTTCGGTTGTTGGTGAAAACACCCAACAACGGCTCAAAAGCCTTCAACCTTCAAACTCCAACTTTCAAGTTATACCCTTCAACCTTCACAATTATCAATTATCAATTATCAATTATCAATTAGTCTAAGACCCCTCTTTCGTGGGGGACTGGGCGACCGGCTTATGTACAAAACGTATGGTACCACTCTTTTTTAGGTCTGATGCGATCCTTACTTCATAGCGCCTGTCGCCATCAGTTACAACCATTAATGCTGTATTGGGTGGGATTTCACCTAAATTATCTGCATACATCGTAAGTTCATTAATTTCTTTGCCAATGCCGGCATCAAGGGATAAGGTAATTGGCTTATCACTGAGTCTTTTGTGTGAAAGCAATAATTTCCCGTTATAAAAAAGGGAAATGCTGTCCCCGTCAATATCTCCGTTATCGTACAGGTCCACTTTAAAAGTAGGATTGCCGATTTCAATTGTTTTAATAATATCATTACTTCTTTTTTCAAAGCCCCTGTCCGGAGTAAGGATCGGTACTTCCGGTTTTTTTATTTCCGGTACAATAATATCAGGAATATTCCTTTGGACAGGTTTGTTCTTTACAAGAGGAGGACCGGGCTTTTTGATTCCTGGTTTTGGAGTAGTTTTGGCAACCGGCGTTTTTATTGCATTCTTATTATTTTTGTTAACCAGGTTGGGCGCTTTTGATTTTGGCCTTTGTGTCGAAAATGGAGTTCCGCTTTTTGATTTATTAAAAGAGGAAAGATTCTTACTCAATGTTCTTCTGGTTAATGTGGTCTTTCCACGTCCGCATTCACCAACCTGTCCCGCCGCTGTTACCCATCTTCCTGTAAGTTCTTCAGTATTTCCTTCTTTTTGATAAGTTAAGATATGCGTTTGCAGGCAATCATTCCAGTCAGGAGGGGTTAACCCTTTAATGCGGGCCGTTTCAGTGATCTTCATACTCTTAGTGCTCTTATAATACGTGCCGGTCAGGGAACAAATAACGTAAAACCTCCTGTTTTGAAAATAACTATACGAATAACCGCTGACCTGAGAGCCGTTGATCTCAATCTCCAAAACATACTCTGTATTATCTCTGCTTGACAAAACAATATCATTACCATTGAAATACCCACGCCATTGCCCGTTCATTTTTTGGCCAAATATTGAATTCGAGAGCAAAAAAAGGGCTGTCGCAACTATAGTTCTTTTCATGGTTTCTTTAACATTAGCTTTCAAAGAAAAGGCATTGACTGGTTTAAATTTTATCATCCACAAAGATATTTTAGTTATGTACTTCCTTAGCTAATAGTTCGTTAAATTTGCATCTCAAAAATAAAGGTTGAATTTACATAAATTATGATAAAGATTACATTACCGGATGGTGCAGTCAGAGAATATGAAAAGGGAGCCAGTGCAATGGATGTCGCAAAATCTATCAGTGAAGGCCTGGCAAGAAAAGTTTTGGCTGCTTCTGTTAACGGTCAGGTTTGGGATGCTACAAGACCAATTAACGAAGATGCGTCTCTTCAACTACTTACCTGGAACGATCTGAATGGAAAATCTACTTTCTGGCATTCCTCCGCTCATTTAATGGCTGAAGCCGTGGAAGGCATGTTCCCTGGTGTGAAATTTTGGGTAGGACCACCTTTGGAATCCGGCTTTTATTATGATATTGATATGGGCGACAACCAGGTTGGCGAAGAAGACCTGCGAAAGCTTGAGGTGAAAATGTCCGAATTAGCCAGACAAAACAACGCATTTATAAGGAAAGAAATATCAAAAGCGGATGCAATAAGATATTTCGGTGAAAAGGGTGATGAATACAAACTGGATCTGTTGGGAGGACTAGAGGACGGAGGGATCACTTTCTATACCCAGGGGAATTTCACCGATCTCTGCCGTGGCCCGCATATACCGAATACCGGTTTTATTAAGGGGATCAAATTAACCAGTATTGCCGGTGCGTATTGGAAAGGAGACGAAAAGAATAAAATGCTTACCCGCATTTACGGGGTTACATTTCCCTCTGCAAAGGAATTGGACGAGTACCTGGTGTTGCTGGAAGAAGCAAAAAAAAGAGACCACAGGAAATTAGGAAAAGAGCTTGAATTGTTTGCATTTTCCGAAAAAGTAGGTATGGGACTTCCTTTGTGGTTGCCGAAGGGAGCCATGTTAAGGGAACGGTTGCAACAGTTTTTGCAAAAAGCACAAATGGAAACCGGATATCTCCCGGTTATTACGCCCCATATCGGCCATAAGAATCTGTATGTTACTTCCGGTCATTATGAAAAATATGGCAAGGATAGTTTTCAACCAATCAAAACACCGCAGGAAGGAGAAGAATTTTTCTTAAAACCGATGAACTGCCCGCACCATTGTGAAATTTATAAAACTTCGCCACGTAGTTATAAAGACTTACCATTACGTTTAGCCGAATTCGGCACGGTGTACAGGTATGAGCAACATGGGGAATTGCACGGGCTAACAAGGGTAAGGGGTTTTACCCAGGATGATGCGCATTTATTTTGTATGCCGGGCCAGGTAAAGGATGAATTTAAGAAAGTAATCGACATGGTACTGTATGTCTTAGATTCCCTGGGTTTTACGGATTATACCGCCCAGATTTCGCTGAGGGATAAGGTTGATAAAAGCAAGTATATGGGTAGTGATGAAACCTGGGATCTTGCGGAACAGGCCATTATTGAGGCCGCTGCGGAAAAAGAATTGAAAACAACGATTGAATATGGAGAAGCTGCTTTCTATGGCCCCAAGCTGGATTTTATGGTAAGAGACGCTATTGGAAGGAAATGGCAGTTGGGTACCATCCAGGTGGATTATAATTTACCTGAGCGTTTTGAACTTACTTATATTGGCGAAGACAATGCCAAACACAGGCCTGTAATGATACACAGGGCTCCATTTGGGAGCCTGGAACGTTTCATTGCTGTATTAATTGAACATTGTGCGGGTAAGTTCCCGTTATGGCTTGCGCCTGTACAGGTAAAGCTATTGCCAATCAGTGATAAGTTTTTGCAATATGCGGAAATTGTGTTATCCCTGTTAAAAAATGCTGATATTCGTGCGGAAATTGATGACAGGAATGAGAAGATAGGTAAAAAGATCCGGGATACAGAATTGGCAAAAGTGCCGCTAATGCTGGTATTAGGGGAAAAAGAAATGAATGAAAACAAGGTTGCCGTGAGGAGACAGGGAAAAGGAGATCTTGGAGTAAGCACCCTTGCTGAATTTATAGAGATGGTAAACGAGGAAGTAAAGAGTAAAAGAGCGTTTGAATAGAATATTTATTAACTTTAAATCCAAACCTGAGCTCACTGGTCAATATTTTTAATCTAAAATCAATTAATGGCATTTCCACCCAGGGCACCCAGAGGTGCATTTAACCCACGTTTCAGAAAAGAACAACAACAGGAACACCGCACCAATCACATGATAAGAGTACCCGAAGTACGGTTGGTTGGCGAAAACATTGAACCGGGGATCTACCCTGTAGCTGATGCCCTTAAAATGGCGCAGGAACAGCACCTGGATCTGGTAGAAATTTCTCCTGGCGCAAATCCCCCGGTATGTAAGATCATCGATTACAACAAGTTTTTGTACGATGAGAAAAAAAAGAAAAAAGAAATGAAGGCGAAGTCCAAGACCAGTGAGGTTAAGGAGGTTCGTTTCACCCCTAATACAGATGACCACGATTTTGAATTCAAGTGCAAGCACGCGGAAAGATTTCTATTGGATGGCAATAAAGTAAAGGCGCATGTGCAGTTTAAGGGCCGTGCCATCATGTTTAAAGAAAGAGGGGAACTATTATTATTAAAATTTGCAGACAGGCTGAAGGATGTAGGCGCGTTGGAAGGAATGCCTAAAATGGAAGGCAAGCGAATGTTGGTTATGTTCGCCCCGAAGAGCCAGAAGAAGATCAAAAATGCGGATAAACAATAGACTAAAAAAGGATGCTTATACTTCTCAAGGGATAAATTCGTGACTTTTTAACCCACTTAGTTTCAAATCCGGCATTACCCTGATGAGCCTTAATCATTTGCGGCATGCCGCCCTAAATCCAGATCGCAGTTAATTTCCATATCATCAACAGAAGCGCCCATTTTTTTATAGAAACCTATTGCATTTTCATTCCACCTGGAAACCTGCCAGCGTAGTTTTTTGCATTCCTCCTTCATTGCTAAATCAATAACCGCATTCAGGAGCCTGGAGCCGACCTTTTGCCGGCGGTAAAGTTCCGTGACATACAGATCATCAAGCCACAATGCTTTTCCGGTCCATGAAAAATAAGCATAGAAGAAGGAAGCAAATCCTACAATCTTCAGCCCGGCAGTTTCAGCAACAAGGCATTGGAAAAGATATTTTTCCTTTTCCATTTGTTCCAAAGTGACTGATACTTTCATCGGTGTTTTCTGAAAAAGGGCGAATTCTTTTATTAATGTTAAAATACCCGGGAAATCTTCCTGTTCTGCTTTTCGTATGATAATATTCATTGATTTATTTTGTCAATTTATATTGCGATTATATAACCTGGTTTTTCAACAGGTCCTCAAATACATCTCTTTTGCGAATAAGTCTGGCCCTGCCATTTGCCACCATCACCTCAGCAGGTTTCAACCTTGAATTGAAATTGGAGGACATTTCAAAACCATAGGCACCTGCATTGTTAAAAACAAGGTAGTCTCCTTCTCTTATTTCATGCAATTTTCTGTCCCAGGCAAAAGTATCCGTTTCGCAAATATTTCCGACCACATTGTATATTCTTTCCGCCCCTTTTGGATTGGTGATATTTTCAATGTGGTGATATGCATCATACATCATGGGACGTATGAGGTGATTGAAACCACTGTTAACCCCCGCAAAAACTGCAGCCGGTGTTTGCTTGATGACATTGGTCCTCACCACAAAATAACCACACTGGCTAACCAGGTATTTCCCCGGCTCAAACCATATCTGCAATTTTTTGCCCGACTCCTTTTCGAATGCATTAAATGCCTGGGATACTTTTTGCCCAAGATCGGCGATATCTGTTTCCGGATCACCGGGTTGGTAAGGTACTTTAAACCCGCTCCCGAGGTCAATAAATTCCAGGTTGGGAAAATGGTTGGTAGTATCAAACATTACTTCCAGGCCTTCTAAAAACACCCTGGTATCTTTGATCTCACTTCCGGTATGCATGTGAACACCGGTCACATCCAGGCTGGTAGTTTTTACGATCCTTTCAATATGACGCATTTGGTGAATGGAAATGCCAAACTTACTATCAATATGACCGGTAGAAATCTTGAAATTACCGCCTGCCATGATATGCGGATTCAACCGGATACAAACAGGGTAACTGTTACCGAATTTATTACCGAACTGTTCCAATATGGAAATATTATCAATATTGATATTTACGCCCAGTTCCTTTGCTTCCACTATTTCGGTAAAATCAACACAGTTAGGCGTGAACAAAATATCCTTCTTATCAAAACCTGCCATCAGACCCAGTTTCACTTCATTCACACTTACACAATCCAGGGACGCCCCTATAGATTGAATATACTTTAATACATTCAGGTTGGTGAGCGATTTGCAGGCATAAAAAAACCGGGCGTTGCAACCTGCAAAAGCTTTTTGCAATTTTTTATATTGTTCCTCAATCCGTTCTGCATGGTACACGTATACCGGCGTACCGAATTCATCTGCGATCTCAGTCAATTGCCGGTGGGTTAAATGTTTTGACATATTATATTATGAGTATTGCGTTAATGACAATTTGTTTTTTATATTCAATCTATTTCAGGCGTTTAAGAGGATTATGTTATAAAAAAAGGTATGAGAATTATTCTTCGTCATACCTTCATTAAAATAATCTTTTATGCTAAGTTATGATTCAGATTTTTCTTCTTTGTCTTTTGGCTGCTTAACTTCTTCGCGCTCATTTTTTTTTATACCTCCGGGAGCGATTTCTGCAGTCTTATCTTCTGTTATATCCTGCTTATCCCCAACAATTTCTTTTTCTTCAATAACGGTTGTTATGGTCTCCCCGGCAATTTCGTAAGTAAACTCCCGGTCATTCTCCACTATTTCACCATTTTCAGATACGGTCAAAATCGTGGTTGCTGATCCTTCCAATACATCAGATTCACCTTCCCCTTTCACTTCATTATTTACGATGGTGGCCTGCACGAGTTCTTCCATCAGCACTTCGTTGATCCTGGGCAGATCATTGGTACTGTTGATACCAAAATAATCCATAAAGGATTTTGAAGTAGTATAGATCAGGGGTTTACCAACTGCTTCCTCATTTCTGCCGGCAATAATTACCAGGTCCTTTTCCAGCAGTTTCTGTACTGCATAATCACAGTTTACACCGCGAATTGATTCAATTTCGCTTTTTGTGATGGGTTGCTTGTATGCTATAATAGCCAGGGTTTCCAAAGCTGCATTGGAAAGGCGTTTTAAAAATTTATCGCCATTAAGCTGTGCGATCGTTTTATGAAATTCCTTTTTAGTAAGAAACTGCCATCCGCCACCGCTCTGTTTTAATTCAAAAGCATAAAACTCAGCACTGTATTTTTCACGAATACCTTCCACAGCTGTTTCTACCTGGTCAAGTGATGCCCTGTCGTCAATAAAGCCAATTGCATTATTCAGCAGTTCCACGAGGTCCAGATTGGTTAAAGGTTTGTCGCTTGCAAATATCAAGGCTTCTATATGTGGTATAATTTGTGAAAGTTCCATCTAGTTAATTTACCAATTCGAAAATTCGAAAATGTGAAAATTTATCAGAAATTGAGATTTCTTCAATTTTCATATTTTCATATTTCCACATTTTCACACTTTTTATCCATTCAACGCCGCGGCGCCACTTACTATTTCCGTCAATTCGGTCGTAATGGCGGCCTGCCTTGCCCTGTTGTAACTGATTTTCAGGGATTTCAACAATTCATTGGCATTTTCACTTGCCTTATCCATTGCAGTCATACGGGCGCCATGCTCACTTGCATTAGCATCCAGGACTGCCTTGAATAACTGGGTATTTAAAATTTTAGGCATCAGCTCACGGATCAGCACGTCCTTATTTGGTTCATATATAAAATCGGCTTTTTTCCCACCGGCCTGGTTGCTCACTTTCAGAACCGGTAAAAATTGTTCCGCAGTAAATCGTTGCGTGCCAGCATTTTTAAATTCGCTGTACACCAGTTCAACAGCATCTACTTCTTTTTTTGCAAATGCCTCCATGACATATTTTGCTGCGGTCTGCACCCTGTCAAAGCTAAGCCCTGTAAAAATATCCCAATATTTGTCCACAACGCCAAATCCGCCTTTGGTAAAATGCTCGAATCCTTTTTTCCCAATTGGCAAGACCTGTACATTTCCCTTTGCATGCTGGCTACTGTACTTATCGTGGATTACCTGCCGGGCTAATTTAACCAGGTTACTATTGTAACCCCCGCATAAACCCCTGTCACTCGTAACCACAATGATCAGTACTTTTTCAACAGCTCTTTCAGTGGCCAGCGCCAGGTCTACATCCCCATCGTTATTGCTGACAATATTGCTAAGCAATTCCTGTAACTTCTTAACGTATGGACGCATTTGGGTAATTGCATCCTGTGCACGACGTAACTTGGCAGCACTTACCATTTTCATGGCCTTTGTTATCTGCTGGGTACTTTGTACACTTTTAATCCTGTTACGGACTTCTTTTAACGCTCCTGACATATCGTGTTAATTATTAATTGAATCGTTACTTTTCGGGGGGCAAAGGTAGGGCAAAAATACATAATGTGCTAATGGGCAGATTCAATGGGTGCATTCCAAATTCATCCTGCTCCGTGGGTGCAACAAAGTAGTATACACCGCATTGGCTGGAAGTGGTTTCATAAATTGCCTCCAGCTTTAGCTGGAGGAACAAATTTATTCATTTTTGGCTTTAGCCAAACCAATCAGGAAAATGCTTAAATCCAATTCGGCTAAAGCCGTTGCGTACTGCATTTTTCATTATCCACAGGCTAAAGCCTGTGGCAATTCAATTTTAACCAGGCGCCCTCCAGCCCAGGTTTGTGTGAGATTTACCAGATAGCATTATTCCCAATAAAGTTTTGGCGTCAATATGTAGTTTTTTATGTGCGGTAGTTGTGAATAAAATATTCATAATAAATACAGTATAAAAGCGTTATATCATGAATAGGACCAGTAATTGCACAACACTTATAAGATTTTCTTTACATGACCTGGGACTCAAAAATCAGGTAGAAGCAGATCTGGTAAAGTTTCCAACATATTTCAAATAAAGCAGCAACAAAATGGGCCTGGCCTTCAATCTTATTCTGACAATTCTTATAGAATTACCAATTATAGCTTTATTCTTTAAAAAAAGAAAAAGACTAATGGCTGTCTTAAATGCAGCAGTGATCAATACCATTACCTGGTCGTTGGCCCATATAATAATTTTCTCCACAGATATTAATGTAAATTATGTAGCAATCGGGTTAGCAATCGGTGAAGCAGTAGCGTTCCACAAGGTCCTGGAATGCGACTGGAAAAGAGCGATCATCATGTCCCTCATTGTTAATAGCCTGAGCTTCTATCTTACACAATTCATCTTAATTGATATGGATATATTTCAATTGAAGCCGTAAAAATAATTTGGACCTACAAAAATTCATTATCATAACCGGCATACAAGGGCAAGGCCTGCCGGGCCAGCCACCACCGTGATCTTATCAATGAAATTCGCCAGTTTTTTACTATGCCACTGGTGCAGGGAATACATTACGGCGTCAAACAAAAATAAAAATCCTCCCTGTAATATTACAGAATTCCCATAACCTTTCAATTTTGAGGGATCTGCTTTCTGCTTACTCCTTTCAGTTAAATACAACCCGGTTGTAACGTATGCCAGGTCAAGGCCTGCATTGAATAAAAATGTTTTTTCAACTTTATTCTGATGTAGTATTACCCTGGAAAGAGTTAAGCTATTTGTATTTTCCCGGGTGGCTCCCCAGTAACCCAGGCCTGCAAACAAAAGATTGGTGCTGCGCCAAATCAGGTTCATTTGATTAAAATAGCGGGCCTGCCCGTTAGCCGTGGAAGTACCAATAGCTCCCGCAATAATATTGGCTGCAGACCAGCTACCCAATACGAGCATCCCTTTTTTAGTGGTATTGATCCGCTGTATTTCAAATGACAATAGATCATTGGTTTGACAAATGCCCGCAAAGCCGGCAAGGATAAATATATACGGTAACAATATTTTCTTCATAAACCAATTTGGGGAGTACAACATTCATCCTCCAAAAAAGTTTACTAAAGTAAATTTATGATGAAGGGTATTAAATCATACCCGATGGCAAAAATACCGCTTCCCCGTCATAGCTGCAATCGTTGGGGGACAACGGCCACGGCTGTTTTCATCCCCTGGTGTCCAGGTGAGGCAGCGGGATTTGGAATAGGCCCGGGGCTTAACTAACCTCTTTAAACTGCCAACAAATTGCTAACTTTGCCGTTCTGTCAATTTGGCTCAATAAATATTTAAGCACCATATTTGACCAGGTAAGAGACCAGAATTAATCAATTATATACGAACCTAATAACGGGAATTTTATGATAGGCTTTTTATCGAAAATATTTGGTGGCAACAAAAGTGAAAA
>JBDTWP010000258.1:0-9961 GCA_040006615.1 Ferruginibacter sp. | reverse complement strand
AACCTTCGCAAAATAACCTTCGCAAAATAACCTTCGCAAAATAACCTTCGCAAAACAACCTTCGCAAAGCCCTATGCGTGATTCAAACCATCTGCCCCGGCAAACAAACTGAATATTGATCCTTCTTGGTCTGCCATGCCATACAGTATCCATCAATTATCAATTATCCCATCACAACCTCACATTCAATCCAACCATGCAATTAAACGGCGCCATCGGGAAATAATAATTTTCCGTTGTTAATCCGCCGGATATATAACTGAAGGTATATCCGTTAGCTTCATACTCTTCATTGAAAACATTGTTGAGTTGGGCAACGAGGTTCATATCTTTAAAAAATTTCCATTTTAGCGTGTAAGACAGCCTTATATCCTGCACAAAATAAGCATCCAGGCTCCTGCTTTTTTGCGAAGTATTATCCAGGTATTGCCGGCCTGCATATTTGCTCAATAAACTAATTTCACTATTTTTCAGTGGTATGAAGTTGATGACCGAACCCGCCACTACAGAAGGAGAGAAGGCGATCGCTGTTTTTTTATAATAATACGATTTTGTACCTCCGTTATCGTAATCGTCAACCAGGTCAGTATAATTTTTAATTTTGTTTTCGCTAAAGGTTACATTTCCGGCCCAGTTTACCCAGGTTGCAAGGTTAGCACTCCCCTGCAACTCTATTCCCGCCCGGTAACTTTTCGGAATATTGGTTCTTGTATATGCGCCCACATCATTAATGTTTCCAACTAATACCAGCTGGTCTCTATATTTCATAATATAAATGTTTGCGCCAATGAAATACCTATATGTTTTTCTTTCTGCACCCAATTCAAAATCGCCTAACTTTTCCGGTCTTGGCTGCGATGTTTTGCCTGCTTCAAAATCATCCCTGTTGGGCTCTTTAGCCCCTAGTGCATAAGACAGGTAAGCCTGCCAGTTTTTATAATTATAGGTAATACCAATCTTGGGATTGAGAAAAGAATAGTTGTTCTTAATCTTCAGGGCCGGGTTGTCTTTGAAGCCATTGAGATTATATTGTACAGTTCTGAATTGTACGTCTATAAAACTTTGCCAGTGGTTGTTTAATTGTTCCGCCCATTTTGAGTACAACGATAAGTCCCGCTTATTTGCTGAAAGGTCATACCAACGATAATTTACTGGTATCGCAGCTTGTATTTTTGCCCGGATGATCTCGCCGAAATGTTTGCCATCATATTTATTCAATCCTCCGCCGATGGTAATTTGGGTGTTGGCTTCTTTGTGTTGTATGGAAAAAACGGTTCCGTAAAAATTGTTATCCAGCCATAATCTCCTTACCAGGTCAGTTTGGGTAATGATATTGCTGCCATCCGGATAATCAGCCAGTCCGTAATTTGATAAAGGTTCACCCGCCTTATATTGTTCATAATACCCGGCACCCTTGGTCAAAAACACGGCTGCGTTAGCCTTCCAGGTTGGATTGAACCGGTGGTTGTAAAATAACTGGTAATGGGTTTGCGTATAATTATCCGTTTCATTATCATAAGGTTTTCCGGGTTGTTCCTGGCCCGCCGGATTGTAGGTTCTATCTGTTTTTAATAAACTTTCAGGTATGCCATACCATGCCTGGTAGGTTTTTTCCTTACCGGAAAATATATTTAACCGTAATGAATTCATTTTGTCTATCCAGGCTGTACTTAAATAGTATGATTTGAGGTCCGATACGGCCCTGTCAACATAACCGTCGCTGCTTATTTTACTGAGTCTTCCGTCTATAGTGATATGTTTACCAAGGATACCGCTGCCAAAACGCAGCGTATTTTTTAATGTGTTAAAAGAGCCATAGCTGTTATTAAGTTCAGCGTACAATGTATCAGTTATTTCATTGGTGGATAAATTGATCGTAGCTCCAAATGCTCCTGCACCATTACTGCTTGTTCCCACTCCACGCTGTATTTGTATGCTGTTGGCGGAGGAGACTATATCCGGAAGGTCTACAAAATAGGTACCCTGGCTTTCCGCATCATTATAAGGTATGCCATTCAGCGTAACGTTGATCCTGGAAGCATCCGAGCCCCTGATACGTATTCCTGTATACCCTACACCATTTCCGGCATCTGAGTTAATTACCGCCGATGGGGTTTGGTTAAGCAGGAACGGAAGATCCTGTCCGGCGTTATTTTTAGCAATCTCATTTTTTGTAAGATTGGTCTTTGCAAAGGGAGCTTTTTCACCCGCCCTGATAGCAGTTACTTCTATTGGCTGAAGGTAGGTGGTATCATTAAATTTTTTGTCAGTTTGACCATAACAAACAATTCCATTGGCACAAAAAACGGCGCAGATAAAAAGTTTCATTCCGAAAAAATTTAAGCTGAAAACCGGGCCTGAGAATGTTCGCTTCCGGTGTCCCCAAAGGGGAATTATCGGGGGGCATTTCTCCCTTCGCAGGCATTATCCTGTGCAGGTTATACGGGTTTTATCTCAGTCCCGCCCTAAGTCGGAACACCCCGGAAATTCAGACGATGAATAAGAACAGTGTGTTGAGCAAAGGTACGGTAGTCTGCAATTATTTTTTTAAGTTTATGTAACAAAACATTTTTGACTGCGTATTACCTGAAAATTATAACCATGAAAAGATTATTAGTATTGTTATTTGTTGTAATAGGCCTGCAGTCATTTGGGCAAAATGAAGCTGTGATCAACGATCCCAATGCACAGAAACGCACTTTAAATGGAAGCTTTTCAACAATTTCTGTTTCCGATGGTGTCGATTTGTATTTAACCCAGGGAAATGAAGAATCAATTGCCATCAGCGCCTCTGATCCCAAATACCTGGAGCGTTACAAAACAGAAGTAGACGATGGTGTGTTAAGAATTTACTACGACAATAAAGGGATTAACTGGACTGGCAACGACAGAAGGAAATTAAAAGCCTATGTTTCCTTTAAAATGCTGGAGAAGCTAAACGGATCAGGAGGCGCTCGTGTTATGATGAAAAGTGTTCTTACTGCCGAAAAAATGGAATGTACTTTTACCAGTGGGTCAAAGTTCACCGGGGAAGTAAATATCAGTGACCTCGATGTATCTCAAAATAGCGGCGCCTTAATTGAAATAAACGGAAGAACGGCCAACCTGAAAGTAGATGTAAGCAGTGGTGCTTTGTTTAAGGGATTTGAGCTGGCGACCGATTATTGTGATGCTAAAGCGACAAGTGGCGGAAGTGTTCGTATAAATGTAAATAAGGAGCTTAGCGTGAAAGCCAACAGTGGAGGCGGTATTCATTACAAAGGAAATGGTGTGGTAAAAGACATGAATGTAAACAGCGGCGGCATCGTAAAAAAGGGATAATTTTATTTGATGCTTCCCCGCATTATGTGGAATCAGTTTATTATAAACTTAATCAATATCGCAGTTTTTGATGTAGAACCTTTCTATTTTATTAAAAATCATCATTATGAAAAAGTATCTTTTATCGATTTTCGTAATACTGTGTTTTATTGGTGTCAAAGGGCAAAAAACAATTGTCAATGATGCCAATGCTGAAGTAAGAACCCTGGATGGCAGTTTTAATAAGATTATCATATCCGGCGGTATTGATCTGTACCTTTCCCAATACGACATTGAATCTGTTGCCGTGAGTGCTTCTTCTGATCAATATAAACAGAATATTAAAACGGTTGTGGAAAATAATACCCTGAAAATTTATTACGATGGACCCAGGCAGTGGAACACCGGAAATAAGAAAATGAAGGCCTATGTATCTTTTAAGGACCTCGAAAAATTACAGGCATCGGGTGCATGTGACGTAAAGGTAGATGGAATGATACAGGTACCTGCCTTAATCTTAAATATGAGTGGAGCGAGTGATTTTAAAGGAGCCGTCAAAGTAAGGTCCCTGGTTATGGAATTAAGCGGCGCATCAGATGTAACTATAAGCGGTTCCGCAACATCGGTGTCAATACAATCAAGTGGTGCAAGCGATGTAAAGGGGTATGACCTGGTAACAGACGTATGCAAAGCAAAGGCTTCCGGAGCCTCAGATATAAATATTACGGTAAATAGAGAATTAACTGCTCATGCCAGTGGAGCAAGTGATATTTACTACAGGGGAGAGGCCGTTATTACAGATATGCACACAAGTGGGGCAAGTTCCGTGGTTAAAAAAAGTTAACCACTTATTTGTTAGTTTTCCGGGTTATTACAGTAAAAAATAAGGTAAGCCTTTGAAAACAGGTCCATCTTAAAAAAGACCAGGTTCACCTGTTTGTGTCACTTTGATTCTGAGTAATCACTAACGATCTCGATCTCCCTGTTAAAAATTTTTAAAATTTTAAAATTAGCCGCTTCTTTTATTAGTACACTGTACATAATATTTTGTCTTTCCGGCGGCAGCGAAATTTCCGTTACTTCCGTGATGGTATAATCAAAGAAGGTGCTTCTGACCATAGCTCTAAGTTCAGCCGGCATTTTGTCTTCCCCATATCTCTTAAACGTATAATACCACAAACCTCTGCGGTCATATGCAACCCTGGTTTGTATGGAATCATTTGTGAATTGCGCGGTATAACCACTGCCATTTTTTGCAATTTTCCAGGTCACATTTTTTGCGGTTTTGAAATATTTCAAAAATCCTCTTACGGCCCTTATATTAATATCGTTTCGATAATATTTGTCTGTATTTGCAGGCATCACTGAGTTTAAATCTGGTAAAACTGTCTCCGCAGTTATTATGTTTAACCCAATTGGATTTGTGATAATCTGGCAGGAAGCACTATGTAAAAAAAGGGTTATAAAAATACAGGATACGGCACGAGTTATTATAATATTAATCATCTTCATAGGGTTAGATTTTAATTGAGGCGGGAGCAGCTTTATGTACAGCCAATTATTGACAAAAACAAAGCTATCTTATTATCCGGGTAAATGCTAACCGGAATGTGTAGTTAGCGGCAGAGGTAAATGATTGTTGTACCGGAGGAGATGACTGGAGATAATAAAGACTCAGACTTCCCCGGGGGATAACCTTTTTAGAAGACTTTCTTTACGGCTCCGTGATACATCAACAGTTGATCCGTCGCTCATAACCAGGTAACCGCCCTCGCCCCTCACATATTTTTCTATCTCATTGAGGTTAACCAGGTAGGAATTATGCACTCGCGCAAAGGAATGATCTTCCAGCATTTCTTCAATATCTTTTAATATGCGTGAAACTTTAATTTTTTCATTGTTTTTAAGAATAAATATGGTGTAATTGTTTTTTGCTACACACCTGATAACCGAATTTACAGAAATCATATGCAATCCTTCCATCGTGGGTAAGGCTATTTTACTGATGGCAGTACCAGGATGATGCATTTTTTCTAAAAGAATGTCAATTTGCTGGGGAAGGGGATGGGCCCGTCGATCTATAAGTTTTTCAACTGCTTTTTGCAATTCTTCCCGGTCAATAGGTTTTAATAAATAGTCCAATGCACTCAGCCGAATGGCTTTTATGGCATAACGATCGTAGCTCGTAGTGAAGATGAGTTCGAAATTTATTGCTGGTAATTGCTCCAATAACTCAAAACCATTCATCTGCGGCATTTCAATATCCAGGAAAAGTACCTGTGGCGGCATCGTCATAATAACTGGTAAAGCGCTCACACCTGAATTAAAAATCCCTGTAATTTCTATTTGTGGGCAATAACGTTTTAACAATCCAGCTAATGATTGACTACATAAAGGATCATCATCTACTATATTTGCCGTTATCATTTATTAATATTTTTTTGATTATATCCTGAATTTTCCCGGTTATACCATTTAGGATGGCCAATATTACCCAAAGCTATCCCAAAAAGGTGTAGCACAATGACCTGGATTAGAAATTTTTGGGCCAACAGTCAATAAGGTAAGGAAAGCATTGAAATGTACTTGTCCATTAATTGAAGATATTTGCCTGCTTCAGATAAGGCATTCATTCGATCAGCGCCCTCCATGGCCCCCCTGGCACGGAGGCTATTGACTTTTGCACGTATATTTGAACGGTAACTCTTATAATAAACAAAAAGCATTCGATCCTCATTTGTTTTCATAGCCGGGAAAAGATTATTATAATAGCTGAGAAATAATTCAGATAAATCCTGCTTCCCAAATGAATCAAGATCCATGCACAGGAAGGCAATTTCGTTCAGTACATCAATCTGGCGGAAATCATCATTAAATTCTATACAATCAAATGGCTGGGGGGACGACAGTAAAAAAATATTCCTGGAATGCAGATCTCCATGGCAATCCCTGAAAAATCCTTCTTTGAGCCTGGATGATAAAAGTTCTTTATTTCTTTCCATAAATTTATTGGAAATATCAATGGCGTGATCTATAATAATGCTGCTGTTTCCATTTAAATACTGGTTCAGATAATTTCTTTCTTCCTCAAGGTCATTAAATTTTTTTTGTACATCCATGAAATCCTTTTGGTGAATGATCACTGCATTTTTATGAAAGGCAGCTATTTTTTCCGCTAACTGCCCTATGTCGTCATTGGTAACGCTGTTATTCAATAAAAGTATATTCATTTGCCTGTTCCTGTCCTGTTTTTGCATCCTGACCGCATAATCTACAATTTCCCCTGCCTCTCCTCCAACGAAGAAGCGGCCCGTATTTTCTCTTATCGGCTGTACATCCAGGTAGATGTTTTCAGTGAGTCTCCTGTTCAGTTCTATCTCTCTTTCGCAATAATATTTTCGTCTTTCTATTGTGGAAAAATCAAGAAATGAATATTGAATTGGTTTCTTAATTTTATAAACAAACCGGTCACTAAGAACCACCCATGAAATATGTGTTTCAATTAAAGATGGTTTCCCGAAACTCCCGGGAAATGTACCTTTCATGATCAGGTTATTGATTTGCGCTTTTGTCATCTTTCAATTGCGGGTAGGCCGCGGCATCATTTAACATTTCCATGATGTTGCCATCTGGTGAATGTAAAATCAAATGATCATCATACAACGGCTCCCATGTTTTTTTTTTTATTTACTTCAAAATCAGCCTCACTGTCGGGCCTGGTTTTTCTTAATCTTTCCCTGACTACCGGTTCATTTGCCCTTATCTCGATAAAAATTAGGCCAACCCTCCCTTCAGCCTGGTCTAAGAATTTTTTCCTGATATCATTTTTATAAAAAGTTGCGTCCAGTACCACTTATTTGAAATCTTTGACAAAATCTCCTGATATGGTAATTTTATTGAAATTATTCCAAAATAATAAGTGTATTTACCTGCATTACAGTGTTTTGTTCTATAGAAATCTTCTCTTCATTATGTTTGGCACGACAGCTTTTTTAAACTTTACCCTGTTAGGGTGGCCCATCGTCCCGGGTCATGAAAAATCGAATTTTCTCATTTCGAAAGCCGTCAAATAACATACAGGCATCTTATTTGTTAATTTTATAGTTCAAAAGAGGTAAAAAGGTGAATCTGCCTGTCTGTGTAGGATCAGGGTGCAACCTGATCTGGTAAAATAATTGCAACGCAATTATCCTTTATTTCTGCAGAATTGTTTTTCGAAGCAGCGCAAATAATCAATCACTGATTTACCCCTTAATTAATTGTTTGTTTTAAAATATGGCTAAATGATAACAGTTTCATCAAATGCAAGAGATTATATCAGCCGGTTACTGGCTGAAGAATATAAAGATACCGCTACTTTTGTAAGGGTTGGTATCAAAGCGGGCGGATGTTCCGGGCTGGAATACCAGATGAATTTTGATACGGAATCAAAAGAGGGGGATCATGTTTTTGAAGATAAAGGGATAAAAGTGGTAGTAGATATGAAAAGTTTATTGTATCTGTATGGAACCGAACTGGATTATTCAGGCGGATTGGATGGTAAAGGACTTTTTTTCAAAAACCCCAATGCAACAAGAACCTGTGGTTGCGGGGAAAGTTTTGCGGTGTAACTTTGCGAAGATATTAAAAATTTATAATGAGTAATAACAATGAGATTCTGGAGCGGTTAACTACTGAAGCCTACGAATACGGATTCGTAACCGATATCGAGATGGATATCGCTCCCAAAGGGTTAAACGAGGAGACCGTGCGGTTTATCTCCGCAAAGAAAAATGAACCCGTTTGGTTATTGGAATGGCGGCTGAAAGGCCTGCGTCATTTCCAGCAGTGTGAAATGCCGCACTGGCAGAATTTTGCAATGCCGGAAATTGACTTCCAGGCAATTTCTTATTATGCGGCACCTTCCAAAAAAGCAAAGTATAACAGCCTGGACGAAGTTGATCCGGAACTGCTGGCTACTTTTGCAAAACTGGGTATTCCGTTGAACGAACAAAAGACTTTGTCGGGAGTAGCAGTAGATGTTGTGTTTGATAGCGTATCTGTTGCCACCACCTTTAGGGAAAAATTGCAGGAGCTCGGTATTATTTTCTGTTCTTTCAGCGATGCCGTAAAGGAGTACCCTGACCTTGTAAAAAAATACCTTGGTACCGTAGTTCCTTATACAGATAACGTTTTTGCGTCCCTGAATGCGGCGGTGGTATCTGATGGGTCTTTCGCCTATATTCCAAAAGGAGTTCGCTGTCCCATGGAACTGTCAACCTATTTCCGCATCAATGCCCAAAATACCGGTCAGTTTGAAAGAACATTAATCATTGCGGATGAAGGAAGTTATGTAAGTTACCTGGAAGGTTGTACGGCGCCCATGCGTGACGAGAACCAGTTGCATGCCGCGGTGGTGGAATTGATCGCACTTGGTAATGCGGAGATCAAATATTCTACGGTGCAAAACTGGTATCCCGGTGATAAGGATGGGAAAGGTGGTATTTTTAATTTTGTTACCAAGCGCGGCATCTGCAAAGGAACAAATTCAAAAATATCCTGGACACAGGTAGAGACCGGTTCCGCCATCACCTGGAAATATCCGAGTGTAATCCTTCGTGGCGATAATTCCACGGGCGAATTCTATTCCGTAGCCCTTACGAAGAACAGACAAATAGCAGATACCGGAACTAAAATGTTTCACATTGGTAAGAACACGCGCAGCAGGATTATCTCAAAAGGTATTTCTGCGGGCCAGGGCAACAATAGTTACAGGGGCCTGGTGCAAATAGGTGCCGGCGCAGAAAACGCCCGCAACTTTACACAATGCGATTCTTTGCTGATAGGAGATCAGTGTGGGGCACATACTTTTCCTTATATTGAATCGAAAAATAGTTCGGCCATTGTGGAACATGAAGCCACCACCTCAAAGATAGGCGAAGACCAGATCTTTTATCTCAATCAAAGAGGTATCGATTCGGAAAAAGCCGTAGCATTGATCGTAAACGGATACGCCAGGGAAGTGCTGAACCAGTTACCCATGGAATTTGCAGTGGAAGCACAAAAGCTGCTGGCTATATCCCTGGAAGGAAGCGTAGGTTAATCCACCAGGACCCGGTCTTTCGGGTGAGAATTAGATGATACCTGGAAAAATGATTTTTAAAATCACCCATAACCAACATATTAAAGGAAAAACATGATAAGTATAAAAAACCTGAGAGCGTCAGTAGAAGGTAATGAAATTTTAAAAGGGGTGAACCTGGAAGTAAAAGCCGGGGAGATCCATGCCATCATGGGACCAAACGGTTCCGGCAAAAGTACCCTGGCTGCCGTGTTGGCGGGAAATAAGAATTACGAAGTAACCGGCGGAGAAGTGTGGTTTGATGGCAAAAACCTGCTGGAAATGCCGCCGGAAGAGCGTGCAAGAGAAGGTGTATTTCTCGCATTTCAATACCCTGTTGAAATACCCGGTGTTTCAAACATTAATTTTTTGAGAACAGCCTTGAATGAGATCAGAAACTACCGCAACCTACCCTTATTGGAAGCAAAAGAGTTTTTGAAAATGGTAAAGGAAAAACAAAAGCTGGTAGAGTTCGACGCCACGCTCACCAACCGCTCCCTGAATGAAGGATTTTCAGGCGGTGAGAAAAAAAGAAATGAAATTTTTCAACTTGCAATGCTT
>JBDTWP010000257.1:0-10019 GCA_040006615.1 Ferruginibacter sp. | reverse complement strand
AGGATGGAAAAGGCGTAGCGGATTATATATGGAACGGCTATAAGGATTAAAATTTTCAACGAATTTATTACCAAATATTTTTTGTTGCAACAATTGTCGTATTTCATTATCCGGCTATTGTTACATGGCTGCCTCCCAATAATTTATCCAATGGAGATATGATACAAAATTGGGTATGTTGCTCTAAATGCAAAATTGTACCGGCCTTTTTATGGCAATATAATATTGCCGCAATTTTTCTAATAAATGATCGGCCAATAAGGTGTACCGGTCTTTTGCACCCTTGTCTTGTACTACTTTTATGCATTTGGATGCACTCTCTATATCTTGTATGCGCAATGCGGCTACTTCGCTTATGCGTAAGCCACTGCCATACGCCAAGCCTGCTACACAATATTCTTTTAAGGTAAGTGGAGCTTCAAACAGTATAGTTTAGCCGAAATCTCATTCTTTTTCACTTTTTATTTATATTTGATGAATAACAAAAATGAAGTTTTAAATTTTAGAAGGTTGATAGAGTTTGAGGGAGGCCACCGCAGGTGTTGCTTGAACAGGGGGGTTTTCTGATATGCTGGCTGAACGAATATATCTCATCGAAATATCGCCATAAGCTGCAGTTCGTGCTGAACGAATAAGTCTGAACTGTATATCTTAACTTCAACTATAATTTTTCAATCGGCTTCTGTCCTTGCTGAACCTAGCACAGAATATCAGCACAGCCGGAAAGCCCTGATCGTGAACGGAAACCCTGGTAGCGATCGTACTAACAAATAAAATGAAAAAAATCACGACATTTTTAAGTTTGACAATCTTGATTTTGACAGCGTGTAACAACTATCCCAACGGAGTTTCCATGGTAACAGACACTGTGGCAAATACTAAAGTGGTTCACCCGCAAAACTCAATCCATCCCGGTAATTTATTTACATTACCCGATGCTGAAAAAATATTGGGAGAACAAGCTCATTTAATTGACAGTGTATCCAAAATCAAAGGCGAAGATTTTAAATATATTGACAGTATGTCAATAGTCAAAAAGGATGCTTCGACATATAATTGCGGGTATATGGCAAATTCTAAGGACAAGAAAACAGGAAAAACAGGTATCGTCTACTTTGGATTTGAACAGTACCCGCAGGTTTCATCTGCCAAAAGGGTTTATTCATTCTATAAAAACTCGAATAAAAATGCCATAGGCTTCCTGGAGCTTCAAGATATGGGAGACGAAGCCTGGTTTGGAAGCAACCCTTTATTTGTTTACGTGAGAAAAGGTGATAAAATATTTGTAATTAAAGTAAATAAAATGACCAGTAAGACTTCGTTAACAGAATTCAACCTGATTGCAAAAAAAATTGCTGAGACCCTATAGTCTTTCCTCAACGCTATTACAGGCTGTGACTTTATGCAAACGGATATAACGATTAGACATAGACGAAGAAGGGCATCCGCTAACATTTTGTCGTATAGCCGAAAGTTCCCGAAATTAAAAGAAATTACTATACACAAAAAAAAACCACATACTTGGAGTCTGGGGCATTTGGCAATAAGCTGTTCAGCGACACCGGGGCTTTAGGAGATTTTGTAAGTGTCATGTCCGGTTCTTAGGAGACAAAAGAGCAGAAATGCGCCTGGCTACCCGATTAAATTCCCGTACTTAGCATATGGACAACGTTATCAGCCATCTTAACGCTTCGATTGAACAGTGCACTAACATCAAACAGTCAACGCTGATATACATTGAATCCTAAAGATAAAACTTATTAACATGTACGATCTTCCCTATCACAAAGAAAAAAATGAACAGGTAATTAAAGAGTTTATCGCACAGTATCCATTTGCTTTTTTATCCGGATGCGATGGAGAAAATAAACCCGTAGCTACACAAGTGCCGGTTTTCATTGAAGAAAAAGATGGCAGGAAAATTCTAAGGGGACACATCATGAAAAACACGGACCACCACAAAGCCTTCGTGCATAATGAAAATGTGCTGGTAGTTTTCACCGGACATCACATCTATGTAAGCGGCACATGGTATAGTAATCCTCATACGCCTTCTACCTGGAACTATATGAGCGTTCATGCGAAAGGCATTATCCGGTTTCTCGATGATGCTGCATTAGTAGATGCACTCCGAATGACCACACTTCATTTTGAAAACAATAATCAACAGTCCGCCACCATTTATGATAACCTTCCATCAGCGTACACACAAAAATTAATGAAGGCAATTGTGGCTTTTGAAATTGACGTAAAAGAAATGGACACTGTTTTCAAACTAAGCCAGGACAGAGATGCTAAAAGCTATGACAATATAAAAGAGCGCCTCAAAGAACAAGGTGAAGCCGGGCAGATGATTGCTGCCGAAATGGAAAAAAGAACCAGGGAAGTATTTCCTGATAGTAAGAAATAGGATTGCTAACTTCAATATTGAAGCACGATAAAATATACGATCAGTATAAATAAAAAACATGAGCGAAAAACATACAGTAACAAGAGGACTGAAAAAAGTATTAGGCCTCCAATCTTTATTTATCATTTCAATTGGATTAGTAGTTTCCCAGGCATCGGTAGTCTCTGTTCTACAGGGTGCAGGTTTAGGTGGTGGCACTTTTTTTATTGCTATCCTTATCGCTTTTATCCTTACGCTATGTTATATTTCCACTTATTCCGAATTGGCATTAATGATGCCTAAAAAATATCCCGGCCACAAACGTCCATTTAAGTCGCCTATGTTTCCATTACTACAAATTATTGGTATAGCCGGAATGGTATTTGCATTTATTAATAACGCACCAACCCCGCAATTACGATTGAAAGTGTATGTTAATGCGGCTTTATTTATCGGCATTTCAGCGGTATTTGCATTTTTTTGGGTGAAGTACAAAATGAAAAAAGGCCTGTTTGAATCTGAAGGAATTGAACAGGCTATTAAAGATTAAATGATAGAACTGTCTTACTTTCAGGCTTGCATTTCTTTTAGTGAACCAGGGTACTGTATAATGATAAAATAAGGAAATGACAGTGGTATTGCCGCAGGTAAGTATGGACAAACAATGAATTCCACGCCTTCACAAAGCCCTGTCCATTGTGTGCTATTATAATACGGCTCATAGGTTCTAAGATATTTTTCCACCAAAAGATCAATTAATGATAAAAACATGGTTTGTTGACTCCTTTACTACAGAACCCTTCAAGGGCAATCCTGCGGGAGTATGTATGCTCAACAATGAGATAAGCAATGAAATAATGTTGAAAATTGCCCGGGAAATCGGATTTTCAGAAACCGCCTTTATTAAACAAATTAACGGCCGGGACACCTACAGCATCAGATACTTTTCACCAAAAAAAGAAATCCCTTTATGTGGGCATGCCACGCTTGCATCTGCTAAAATAATATTCGAAAAAACCACTGCATCCGGTATTCGTTTTATAACGGGAGAAAATTTAACCCTGATGATAAAAAAGGATAATGAACATATCATAATGGAGTTCCCTGTTTATGATACAACGCCATTTACAGCGCCCCAATCAATGCTTAGCGCTTTGGGTTTGGACAATGTAATTACCACTTCATATAGTTCAAAAAATAAAATAATCTTATTAGAAATAGCAGACGCTGTAATATTAGCAGCATTAAAGCCCGACTTTACCGCTTTAATAAATTCTTACGAAAATATAAACGGAGTCCTGGTAACTTCTCGTTCTAATACAGAACAATACGACTTTCACTATCGCTATTTTTGGCCATGGGCAGGGACTAATGAAGATCCTGTAACAGGTGGTGTTCAGACTTTTTTAACTAAGTATTGGTCAGTTAGACTGAACAAGAAAAAGATGAAAGCTTTTCAATCTTCGCATCGAACGGGCTTTATGACAGTGGAACTGAATAATGACAAAGTTTTGATATTTGGAACAGCCGTAACTGTTTTTGAAGGTGGCCTGGTATGTGATTGACTGCCAGCCTCAGGAATGACCGATAACAACAGGGAAATCTTTATACACCTTGAGCTCAATTAATTGAAATTCAATTATATTGTAAGAGTAACTATGACGGCTATCTGGGTTAACTTCCATGATCAGTCAGCCACCAGTTTCGAATACAAAAACTTCAGGCTCATAGAACAATCTCTAAAAAAGCTGCAAAAAAAAGAATAATTTACAAAAAAATAGTTATGGATACAACAAAAACATTATTAATGACCGGTTTCCTGTTTTCTATTTTTTTTACATCGCAGGCACAAACATCAAAAACAGAAATTTTGTGGGATAATTATGGTGTTCCGCATATATATGCCATGTCTGTTGAAGAGATGTATTATGCCTATGGTTGGTCGCAGATGCAAAGCCATGCAAACCTAATTCTAAGATTGTATGGGCAGGCCAGGGGTAGAGCAGCAGAATACTGGGGCAAAGAATATATGAACGCTGATAAAGAAATTCAACTTTTTAATTTGCCGGAGCTGGCCAGGAAGAAATATGCCCTTCAAAAAGCTGAATACAAGTCTTACCTGGATGCTTTTGTACTAGGTTTAAATGCGTATGGTAAAGCTCACCCGGGCGAAATTGGAAAAGAATTTCAGCAGGTTCTGCCAGTTACGGTATTTGATGTATTAGCACATAGTAACAGGGTTATCAATCTTATATTTTTAGGGGGCGATGATATAGCCGGCAGCAAAGAATTAATAACACCCGGGTCCAATTCAATGGCGATTGGCCCATCAAGATCCGAAACGAAAAATGCCCTTCTACTCACCAATCCGCATTTGCCCTGGGGAGATTTTTTTACATTTTACGAAGCCCATTTAAATGCACCAGGTTTTAGCGCGTATGGCGTCTCATTGGTTGGATTTCCGACATTAAATATTGCTTTCAACCAAAACCTCGGATGGACACACACAGTAAATACTATTGATGCAAGTGACAGGTATGAACTTTCACTTATGGATGATGGTTATCTGCTTGATGGGAATACAGTACAATTTGAAAAAAGATACGTTACCATAAAAGTCCGGCAGGATGATGGAACAATACAGGAAGAAAACGATACATTTAAATATTCCAGACAAGGACCGGTTATAGGGGAGAAAAATGGCAAAGCATATGCTGTTCGGATTGCCGGATTTGAAAACGGTTTTGCTGAAGAGCAATTTCATAAAATGGCAAAAGCAAGAAATTTTGCGGCGTTCGATTCTGCTGTAAAGATGATGCAAATTCCAATGTTCAATATCGTATACGCAGATAATGCGGGCAATATTATGTACTTGTTTAATGGAAATGTTCCTGTAAGAACGGAAGGCGACTGGAACTTTTGGAATGGCACAATAGACGGCACATCATCAAAATATATCTGGAACAAAACCCATCCATACCAGGATCTGCCCAAACTGATTAATCCTTCCACCGGCTTTGTGCAAAATGCAAATGATCCTCCCTGGACCTGCACATATCCTGTTGCTTTAGATCCTAAAAAATATCCGGCATATATGTCCCCGGTCAATATGGGATTACGTCCTCAACATGCGGTAAAAATGATAAAAGACAATGCCTCTGTAAGTTTTAATGAACTAATTGATATTAAATTAAATACCGAACTTGAAGCTGCCAGTAGATTTTTGGATGATTTGTTGACAGCCGTTAAGCAATATCCCGATAGCCTGGCTGTTAAACCTGCGGCAGTTTTAAAAGCGTGGGATAAATCAGTCAATGCAGACAGCAAGGGTGCCGTTTTATTTGAGAGCTGGTTTTATAAATTGAAAGATGACATGGTTGCAAGGCCGTGGAGTTTTACAGAGCCTGTAACCACTCCTGATGGTTTAAAAGACCCTGAAAAAGCGGTAGCATTATTAGTAGAGGCAGGAGAAGAGGTAATAAAGAAATATGGTTCGCTTGATGTGGCATACGGTGATGTAAACAGGTTCAGAACTGGTAATAGTGATTACCAGGGTAATGGGGGATCGGATTATATGGGAGCTTACAGGGTTATTTATTTCAGAGAGGATCAGGATAAAAAAAATCGCGCCATTGCAGGTGATTCTTATGTGGCTATAACAGAATTTGGGAAAAAGGTAAAGGCAAGTGTTTTGCTGAGTTATGGAAACTCCTCACAACCGGGAAATAAACATGCAGGCGATCAACTCCTGTTGTTATCCCAAAAAAAACTCCGGGATGCATTATTAGAAAAAACGGATGTTTTAAAAAACCTCGAAAAAAAGGAAACAATGACTATTTCATTAGGTAATAGGTAAATCACACAGCTTTATCGTACATATCCCTTCAGCACACGATACGCAACGCGCCTTGTTTATCTGCAGCAGATCATGTGGTGTTACACAACTATTTACTGTGGCATTACTTGTTTAACCTCACCAATTGCAGTACCATTCCTGATTTCTTCGCTTGCTATCTTTACAAGATTGTCACCTGCTGTTAAAACGCCAAACACCTCCAATTTGCCATCTGCTTCACGGCCCTTTTTTACGTCAACCCATTCTGCTTTTCTGTTGGTAATTCTTATTACAAAAACCCGTTCCGGTGAATTAACCATTGCTGATTTTGGAACGATAAAGCTGCTGTCTTTTGCAGACATGGAAATGCGCACATCGGCAACCATCCCAGGTAGCAATTTCTTGTCTGGATTGATCACATCCATTTCTATTCTTTGCGATCGCAACCTGGTATCCAATGCGCCTGCCAGCCTTTTTATCCGGGCAGAAAATGTTTGATTTGGGAATGCATTTACCGTAAAACTTACCGTATCATTTTCATGCAGGTAACTTGTATGTGCTTCGGGTACGGCAACTACAAGCCTCAATTTCTTTTGTTCCTGTAAGGTGAACAGGGGATATTCAGATCCCTTACCGGAAGGCCCCACATAAGCACCGGTATTTACATTCCGTGAACTGATAACACCATTGAATGGCGCCCTTATTTCAAGATAATTTCTTGTGTCTGCTACTCCCTGGTACGCCGCTTTTGCTGCCTGCAACTGTGCAAGGTCTGAGTTCTTTTTTGCCAGTGAAAGGTCAAGGTCATTGGGAGCAATGGTGCCGGGAGTTTTACTTGTTTCAACCAGGCGCCCGTAGTTAACATTACTGGCAATGTAAATGGCTTCCTGCGATTTTAGTCTTGAAGCTGCTGCTGATAACTGGGAGTTTAATTCCGGAGCTTCCATTGTTGCCAGTAATTGTCCTTTTATTACCTCAGAACCCACGTCTGCGTATAAACGCTTTACAAAACTGTTTTCCTTTGCGTAAATATCCACCTGCTGAAATGCAATTAACTCACCGGGTATTTGCAAAAAAGTAGTAAGCATCCCTTTCTGCAAAGCAAATATTTCCGTTTTAACTGGTGCCGGGGCACTGATAGTTTTGTCCGGGGATTTATTTTCTCCGGAGTCACAGCTTTGCTGGAAACACACCACCACAAAACTGCACAATACAACAATTGCAGATCGATACACTGAAGTATTGTGCTGGTGAACCTGGTCAGCCCTGATAAAAATTGTTCGCTTCATTTTCTGAAATATTTTTCTTTACTGTTTGTCATGATGCGTTATTGCTACATAGTATTTACTTTCTTTGTCTTCCGGGTCGAGTGAAACAGATTGGGTTGACGCCTTACCCTGTATCCATGCAAAAGCAAGCGGTAAAATGAAGAGTGCCGCAAATGTGGATGCAACCAATCCACCAATTACTGCACGACCAAGCGGTGAAGCCTGGTCGCCACCTTCACCCATACCAATTGCCATCGGCATCATACCGGCAACCATTGCAACGGTTGTCATAAGAATGGGACGCATGCGAAGTGCTGCTGCCTCTTTTGCAGATTCAAGGGCATCGGCGTTATGCTTTCTCAAATGTTCTGCATTTGTAATGAGCAATACTGAATTAGCGATAGATACACCGACTGACATAATAATGCCCATATAAGATTGAAGATTGAGTGTGGAGCCTGCGAACAGCAACATGAGCAATGATCCCAGCAACACTGCAGGAATAGTGGCAAGTATTACCAACGAAACTTTAAAGGATTGAAAATTTGCTGCCAGCATGAGAAAGATTACCACGATCGCGACTATTAAACCAGTCTGCAAACTGTCAAGCGTTTCTGTTAACACCTTGCTTAAGCCAATTGTTTCAACGGTCAATCCACGTGGCAATGTTCCAAGAGAAGCTATGGCTGCCTCTACATCCCGTACTGCGGTTGCAAGGTCCTTCTTATTCAGGTTGGCCGTTACAGTGAGTACCGGCAATGCACCAAGATTATCATTTTCCCCGTAAGTAATTTCCGGCTGAATAGTGGCAACATCGCTCAACACAGGTCGCTGGGAATTGCTCAGCACAGGTATTTGTCCGATACTGCTGATACTTGTCATTTTATTCTCAGGAATGGTCACCTGCACACTATAAGTCAAATTGGATTTTTCATCTACCCAAACATTCCTTTCCGTGAATCGTGATGACGATGTTGACGCAATAAGCGAACGGGATATATCTGATACGTCAACTCCAAGCTGTGCTGCCCTTACCCTGTCTATATTGATATTAATAGCAGGATATTTTATGGGCTGGCCCAGTTGTACATCACGGAGATAACTTACCTGTTTCAGTCTATCCACCATTTTGTAGGCATACGCTTCGTTTTGTTTTTTATTTCTGCCTGATATGCGCACTTCTATGGGTGTGGGCGAACCCTGGCTCAATATCTTACCTGTTAGTTCAATTGGTTCAAAAGATAATTTCATGTCTGGCAGTACTTCACTCATGTGTTTGCGTATCCTTTCTTTCAAATCATCTGAATCTTCCTTGTAATGGCTTGATAACTGAACCTGCAGCACTGCCTCCTGTGGTCCGCTCATAAAAAGATAAATCGGGCTTGTGGAAAACAGCGGGGGATGCTGGCCGACAAAGGCGGATGTTATAGATATATTTTGTTTGCCAACCAAACTATCCAAAACACTGAGTGTTTTGAGTAATGCCATTTCCGTACGTTCAATTCGTGTTCCATCAGGTGCGCGAAGCCGCAACTGTAGCTGGCCTGAATTTACTTTGGGCAACACATCCCGGCCAATGTTATTCAGGAGTAATAAGGCACCGGCAGTAACAAGAACAAGGTAAGCTGTAAAGATTGGCTTGCGATATGGAAATATTCTTCCCAGAAAACGGATAAAACGATTGCGGAATTTTTCGAAACCCGTAAGTTTATCTTCTTTTTTTTCCAATAATATTTTCTTTTGGTCCCAGGTATCATCGTCTAGCGGCGCTGATATATCCCAAACATAGGGTTCTTCAGTTTCCTTTTCAGAATTTTCCTTAGAATGCTCCTTCCCGTCAAACATTTTGTAATGACTCTTCATTAACCAGTTTGCCATAATAGGTACGAAAGTTTGTGCAAGCAGGTAAGAAGTTATCATTGAAAAGGCGATAGCCAATGCAAGCGGAAAAAACAAAGCACCCGGAATCCCTTTCATCGTAAATGCAGGGGCAAACACAGCAAGAATACAAAACAGGATGAGCAGTTTAGGAAATGCAATTTCTTTACAGGCATCCCATATTGCAAGCGCTTTGGGCTTACGCATGGCAAGATGCTGGTGTATGTTTTCAATCGTTACGGTGGATTCATCAACCAAAATACCAATTGCAAGTGTAAGTCCGCTCAATGTCATGATATTAATGGTTTGGCCAAATAAGTATAAGAACAATACACCCGAAATAATAGAAGCCGGTATGGTAAGGATCACTATTAACGCACCCCTTGTATCTCCCAAAAATAAAAGCACCATCAGCCCTGTGAGTATGGCACCAATGATGCCTTCAGTCATCAGGTTTTTTACCGCGTTCATCACATATACGCTCTGGTCAAATTCGTAGGAGAGTTTTACATCATCCGGCAACAGGCTTTGAAAGCGGGGTATTGCTTTTTTCAGGTTTTGCACTACTTCCCATGTGGATGCATCAGCAGATTTAGTAATTGGAATATACACGGAACGTTTGCCATTAACCAATGCATAACTTGTGGTT
>JBDTWP010000256.1:0-10038 GCA_040006615.1 Ferruginibacter sp. | reverse complement strand
ATATTAAACTTTTCATTGATTTTATCGGCTGTCATTCCTCCCTGTAAAAGAATGTTCTTTTTGTTTCTTCCCAAAGAATGTCCGGTTGCAAGAAAGGGTATACCATAGATCTCACTTATCTGTCCGGCCAGGTAATTTCCATCTGCATAATGGCCATGCACTACATCGGGGAAATCCGCCTCCTCGTCCATGAACCGTATCGTTTTATCAATGAATTCATCCAGGTAATCCCATAAAGATTCCTTGGGCCGGTACGCATGACCTCCACAGGAAATTCTTATAATACGTGCCTTCTCATTAACGATCTCGATTTCCTTTTCGTAAGAACTGGAAACCCTCTTGTCATTAACCCGCCTTGTAAAAAGGTCCACCTTCCTTACTGCAGGGTGAAGGGACAGATTCTCCAGTAACTCCAAAACGTATTTCACCTGCCCGCCGGTATCCTTATCCCTACCAATTTCGGGATCTGTGTATCGTATCAGTCCATGCGGACTGAATAATTGAATATAAAATTGCTTCATAGCTATTAATTTTTTGCATAACGAGGCAAGACGGCAAAAATAGCCTAATACAGCAGAAAATGGTAGTTTTGCAGATTAAAAACAGATTAGAATTATGTATTCAGGATCAGGTTTCAGCGACTGGGAAATAGGCGACATAACAGTCATTATTTATAAAGGGACTTATCATTTATTCCATTTGATCATTCCTAACCATGATTATATTGCCCATGCTGTTTCACAGGATGGAATTTCCTGGAAAAGAGTAAACAACGCACTGTTTGTTGGGCATCCCGGTCAATGGGATGATGATATGCTCTGGACTATGGATGTTTGCGAAGTGAACAATACATTTGAAATGTACTATACCGGCCTGCAAAGAAAAGATCGTGGTGTAATTTCAGGTATTGGGTTAGCGGTATCAAATAACCTTGTGGACTGGCAAAAAGTAACCAAAAATATTTTTCCTATTAAACCGAAAGGCATTTATTATGAAACCCCGGAAATGAACCCCAGGAAATGGCTTAGTTTTCGTGATCCTTTTCGGTTTGTTTACAAAGGAGAGGTATACCTGCTATTATGTGCCAGGTCAGTAACAGGCCCGATATCACGCAGGGGATGTGTTGCTATTGTCAGAATAACGAATGATGTTGTTGAGTTGATGTCGCCGCTGCTATATCCCCTCGTATATGATGATATTGAGTGTCCTTGCGTATTCGAATTGCGCGGTCGTTATTATTTACTTGGTTCAATCAGAGAGGATGTAAGTGTGCGGTATTGGTTTGCACCCGATTTTTTTGCAGAATACCATTCCTTTCAAGATGATGTGGTATTACCGCATGGTAACTACGCTGCACGCATTGTGTTGGATGGAAGCCACCTGCTCGTGTATAATTTTTTTTATGTTCATCGAAAGAGTGATTCCCTGCGTGTGCTGCCTCCACCAAAAGAATTTGATATTGATGGGAAAGGCCGACTGTTGTTAAAAAGTTATTACCGCTGGGACCGAATGGTTAAAAAAATAATACAACAGTGTGATCTTCCTGATGTTATTCATTTGTTTTCTAACCCCACCGCGTCGTCGGTGATTGAACCTGGAAAATGGACCTGTGGATCAAGGGGCGGCTATGAGGTTTTTTGTTTTCAAAAGCCTTCCGCTGGTTTTATATGGGAAGGTCGTCTAACCGTAGAGGGTATGGGTAAATTGGGGCTGGTTACGGATATAGATGAAAAAGGTAACGGCTATTTTATTTCGCTGGATGTTTCCAATGGACATACGGAGATCAGGGCATGGGGTTTTAGCGCCCTGGACAACAGGCAGAATTATATTTTTAATAATCTTCAGACAGGTTCATTTACTACCAATGAGGCAAAATCTTATCGTTTCAGGCTGATCCGTTACGGCAGTTATATTGAACTTTCGATTGATGGTGTCGTGAAATTAACGCTGATCGACTATACCTACAGTGGTGACGGGGTTGGGGTATTTTCTGCCTCTTCTGTTTTATCGCTTCAGGAAATTACCTTTAGTGTATTGCCTGATCCTAAGGGAGAATATGCGAGCCAGGAAGATGAACAAAAGCAACCCGCCTGACGTCCGCTTAATTATTTAGCCTGATCGTTCTTATTACGATTTACTTAGGAAGTGCATAGGTAGTATTAATGGTATACTCATTTTTTTAAAAACGAATACAATGTCAATGAAACCCTTTTTTCAATTTTTATTATTATCTGTCGTTTATCGTGCAAGTCTAAAAAGGATTATCAAACAATATTTAGGGACCCATCGATGTATAGTAACGCGGTGTATCAACTTAATGATGTGGTAATGGGTAATAACTTTACCCCCCATTGTTGCATCCAGGAATTACCTCTATGCCTCCATTGCCGCATACGAATTAATTGCTGCCGGATATCCTAAAAAGTTTCAGTCACTGACCAGGCAATTGCATGGACTGGATAGTATTCCAAGGCCACCAGCGGGAAAGGAAATCAATTATGAAATGGCGGCGGTACTTGCCTATTGTAAACTTGGTGACGCAGTTACCTTTCCCGAGGGTAGCATGAGTTATTATGTGGACAGCCTGAAGCAGCTGGCGAAGGATAACGGCATGCCAGATGACATTTTTAACAATAGTTTTGCGTATGTCGATACCATTTCATCGGTCATTATGAATTGGAGCAGTCATGATAAATATTTGGAAACCCCGGAGTGCCTCAAAATACAATGTAACTGATTCTCCCGGGCGGTGGATTCCCACCCCACCGGCCTATGCTTCCGCTTCCGAACCGCACTGGAATATGATTCGGAATATTGTAATCGATAGCATCAGTGAATTTATGCCTCCGCCCCCTTATCCTTTCAATATGAGCGACTCCAATAGAAAATACTACAAAGAGGTAAAAAAGATAAAGGATGCCATCGACTCACTAACACCTGAGTAGGCAGCAATTGCAGATTTTTGGGATGATAATCCTTTTCAACTGACAGTTTCCGGGCATGTCTTGTTTGGTACAAAGAAATTTTCACCCGACGGACACTGGATGGGAATAGTGGGAATAGCCGCAAAAAAATCCGGAGCAGATTCTCCGAAATCCGTATATGAGTATGCAAAAACTTCCATCGCCTTGTTTGATGCATACATTCAATGCTGGAACATCAAGTACCTTTATAACACGTTGCGGCCCGAAACAGCCATCAATAAGTACCTGGACGCTGAATGGAGGCCACATCTTCAAACGCCTCCGTTTCCGGAATATACTTGTGGCCACTGCACTATTTCTGTCGCCTGCGCGGAAACCTTGACCAGCATTTTCTGAGATAATTTTGCCTACACTGATACCACAGAGCTAGAGTTTGGAATCGCGAGACGGTCGTATGCTTCCTTCAGAAGCGCGGCACTTGAAAATGAAAAGGCCAGATTTTATGGAGGAATACATTATTATTACTGTTGTATTATTAGCAATGAAATGGGCAGAAAGGTAGGAAGCCTGGTGGTAAGAAAATTAAAAATGAAGATTTAGAGAGGTGGAAAATTATTTATGCTTCTGCATACAGATCCCCCTGGGAAGCTAATATTTCACGGTATTTATCAAAAACTTTTGTCTTCGAAACAAATCCAGCAAATTTGTTTTCCCTGTTTAAAACAGGAAGGTACCAGCTATGGGTATCGTCGAATTTGTCCATTACAATATGCATATTTTGATCGAGATATAGGATTGCAGTCGGAGCCTTCATTAGCGACTTTATAGAGATCCTGTTGAACAAATCCGGCTGAAATAATTTTTGTTTTATGTCGTTCAGTTCAATAATTCCGCTAAACCTGTTCTTTGTATCAACCACGGCAAAAATATTCTTTTCACTTCGCTGTATGAGTTTAACGAGGTCGCCCAACTTTTTATCCGGTTCAATGGTATCATAGTGATCCTGCAGCATTTCCTCAAGTGAAATGGAAGTCAAAATATTTCTTTCTTTTTCATGGGTAAATATCTCCCGCTGAAATGCCAGTTTTTTTATTTCCATGGAGAATGGTTCGTAACTCTTAGCTATAAAAAAGGAAATAGAAGAAACGATCATAAGCGGAATAAATAACTCGTAACCATTTGTAATTTCTGCGATTAAAAAAATAGCCGTAAGGGGGCAATACATTACGCCACTTAAAACACCTGCCATACCAACCAGGCTAAAATTTCCTTCCGGGATTTTTGTAAGTGTTGTGGTATTTAATAACCTGGAGAAAAAGAAACCAAGGTAAGCGCCGGTAAACAAGGATGGCGCAAAATTACCTCCATTGCCACCTCCTCCAATTGTAATGGCGGCAGCCACAGGTTTCATTAACATAATGAATGCGGTAAAGACAACAAGCGACCAGTTTTCGTTTAAATAGGAGAAAAGCGTGGTATTATCTTGAAAACGATTAAATGTGCCGTTAGCTAAAAGGTTCACACTGCTATACCCTTCTCCAAATAAGGGAGGTAATATAAAATAAATCATCGCAAGTACAACGCCACTGAAAATGGCTTTACCGTACCTGTTTCTTTTAGATTCGTGCAATTTGATTTCTACCCGTTTATAAGTTCTCGCGTAATATAAAGAAATAAATCCTGCAAATATTCCCAATAAAATATAGTAGGGCACATTTTCATAGTCAAATGTTTGCTTCAAAATAAAATTGAAGAGCTGAGATTCTGAAAGTATAATTTTGGAACAGAGCGCTCCAATTACCGATGATATTATCAGGGGTATAAAATAACTGATAACTGTTTCAGTCAGTAATATTTCAATAGCAAATATTACTCCTGCGATTGGCGCGTTAAAAACAGCGGAAATTCCTGCGGCTGCACCACAGGCGATCAAGAGCGTACGTTCCTGATAATTTAAATTTGAAATACGTGCCAAATTTGATCCAATTGCAGACCCGGTTGCTATAATCGGTGCTTCAAGGCCAACTGAACCACCAAGGCCCACTGTGATCGAACTCGTAACAACGTGAAGATAACTATGATTCAGGGGAATAAAAGATGACTTACGTGCAATAGCTCGCAATACTATCGCAATTCCTTTTTCAATATGGCCTTTGAAAAAATAACTAATTACAAAAACAGTCGACAGCAGGCCAAGTAGGGGAAAGAAAAGATAAGCAAACCTGCTAACCGGCATATTTTCTATCAGGTGTTGAATTCGATGTACCGTTGTTTTCAAAAGCACTGCCATCATTCCGGAAATGAATCCTACCAGGACAGCAATCACCATCATAAATTGCATCCGGGTGACTTTTGTACGCAGGTACTGAAATACAGTCTGATACAAAAATTTTACTAACAACAATTAAATAGGTTTCGTGAAAAAATAAATGCAAAGATAAGATCTTTTAGAAAAAGGCAACGCTCAAAACGGTTGAAGTAGTGTTTGTTTCCTTTTGATAATTTATCATTCAGATTATTATTTTAAATATAATGTGCCACGAAATATAAAAGATCGACCAATATTTTCTTGTGCCTTCCTGCATAAAACTTTATCGGATACCCATTATTCGTACTTCCAGTTTCTGCGCCCATTGACGGACTTGACTATTTTGCAATCGGACTCTTTATAATAGGTTGTGTGCTCAATAGCCGCGGTGAAATGTTAAGAAACAGATGGAAAATAAATCCTGAGAACAAAGGGAAAATTTATACACAAGGGTTCTTCAAATATTCAAGGCACATAAACTATTTCGGAGATATTTTATGGGTGACAGCTTATGCCCTTATTACAAAAAATTGGTACTCGATAACAATCCCTATTTTTTTATTTTGTTTTATTGCATTTTATATCGCACCAAAACTTGGCAAATACTTAAAAGCAAAATATGGAAGGGGGTATGATGATTATGCAAAAAGGACAAAAATGCTAATACCGTACATATATTGAAAAGTCTGCGCACCCACAATGCATTTATGAGATCCTCCTGAGATGCTTTCATGTCTTTAGCTATAATCCTAATTTTATTAACCATTAATTTTTCTAAAAATGAAACATATATTTTTGCGGCTGCTGGCTATTGCCCTAATGGTGTAACCTGCGTTTGCCGGTGGGGTAAAAGGAAAGCCATAAAAAAGACAAAGATTGAATATCGAAAGGACAAGTATTGCGATCCGAAGGCAGGTTCTAAGGACGATAAATATCATCCCATTCCGATTTGTATGGGAAGTAAATAAATAGTGAAAGACGCATTGAGACCACTTTTTTCTCAGAGGTGGCCAGTTTTAGAATATGTTTTCATCCAACCAGATGGTTTTTGTATCTTTTCTGGTTAGCTCATTCAAGTTTTAGTTTTTTCTATTTCGGCAACAAACTGAGGATTATTTTACCAATATTTTACTAAATACCACCCGATAACCCGCGGCGGTTCGTTATCGCCTGGATAATGAATGCATATTAATTCTCTTGACCACCTCACTTCCTCTGACATTTTAAAAACTCTTATCTTTTCTCCGGAATAATTTCACTGAATATATAGGCTTCTTTGAAAGCCCATAAGGCGTGACGGCTTGTAAATGAGGGCGAATTCGTACGAGTGGTTTAAGTTGAGCCTCCAGATTTAAAGTCCGCCTACATTTTTAATCAATTTTTAATCTCGTTTTAATGTTGATGTTACTTCCATCCACCAATTTTGAAAAAAAACATGACACCTACCTTTAAAAACATCCTTGTACCAACAGATTTTTCAGAACCAGGGAGCAATGCCCTAAAAATCGCAATCGAATTATGCAAAAAACATACAGCCGTTTTACATTTGCTTTACGTGGTTGAAAATAGGTATATAGTAACTGCGCCGGCACCTGAGATTGCTATGTCCGCGCTAATCACAGAAATAGATCAGAAGGCAAGAAGCCGCCTGTACGGGGAATATGAATCTATAATTAAAACTCACCAGATATCCGTTCAAATACATATGCCAACAGGCATACCCTATGATGAAATCTGTCAAGCAGCTTCTGAAATGCCTATTGATTTAATTGTTATTGGAACTCATGGGGCATCTGGGATAAATAAATCAGGTATGGGTACTACTGCCTATGGTATTTTAAAAAATTGTATCAAACCCGTACTCACAATACCCCCTAATTTTGAAGCCTGGGAATTTAAAAAAATCTTATTTCCCATAAGACCTGTACAAGGTCTTAAAGCTAAATATGAATTTTTAAACACGTTTTTGAAAAATAATGATGCTGCCATTCATTTTGCGACCCTATGCCTGGAAGATGAAGATAAAGAAGAACTATTGTTTAATAACAAGGAGGAATTATACGAATTTCTTGCAATGCAGAAAAATTCAAATTTTTCCTTTAACAAAAAATTATATATCTGTAAAAATTATTCAGAAAAAGTTCTACTACTTAGTGAAATACTCGACGTAGACTTAGTCGTAATTAATTCCACATTTTACTACGAATGGATACAATTCATGGTGGGGCCATTCACACAACAGGTGGTTAATTATTCCAAAGTGCCGGTCTTAAGTTTTAGGCAAGGAATCGATATTTACAACAACCACAATAAACAAAAAAAGCAACCCGAACTCAATAAAGCTTCTTTGCTTCAAAAATAATATATTCCCTATGCATTTAAGTAGCCTCAGAGTTTCAATTTCAGTAAGAATAGTGTTTATTACTCAGTTGAAATTCAATACGGATGCAATAAACAACCTTATACAGGATTAAAAAATAAAATGGCCTTTTAGCCATTTTATTTACCAAGCAATCGCTATTTTAACGATTCTGCATTTATTGCGCCCAATTCAAATTGCATCACGGAAATTAAAGAGACATTAAAATAAGATTAAAATTATTATTAGGCTCAATTTTATCGCTTTTGGCTGTCGAATAAGAGGAAACGTATGGCAACTAATGTCAGAAAGAGGAATGGGAGTTTGAAAAAGTTCGTTTTTTTAATCCTACCAAGATCATCACTGACCATAGAAGCGAAGAGTAGCTTTACTGAATTGTAAACATTATGTAATGACATTAGGATATGGAAGAAATTAAGATTTTATTGATAGAAGACGAAAAGAAAATTGCTGATACGCTGTCTAAAGGGTTGAGGGAACTGGACTATCATGTAGAAACAGCTTATGATGGAAAGATAGGGTTGCTCTTTTTTGATTCCGGCAGTTTTAATTTGATCATAACCGACATTAATATGCCAGGAGTAAATGGGTATGATTTGTGCAAAATCATCCGGACCCGAAACCCGCATGTACCTATTATCATGCTAACTGCTTTAGGTACAACAGATAATAAGATAGAAGGTTTTAACGTCGGGGTGGATGACTACCTTGTAAAACCATTTGAATTTAAAGAACTTCTTGTTCGCATTAGGGCATTATTAAAACGTACCATGAACCAGCAATTACCCTCAGGTAACATTTTAACAGTGGCGAACCTTGAACTTAATATTGACAGTAAAGAGGTCGTACGTGACGGCAAACATATTAATCTAACAGCCAAAGAATTTCAATTGCTTGAATATTTAATGCGTAACCGTAACCGCGTTGTATCACGAGCCGATATTGCTGAAAGGGTTTGGGATTTGAATTTTGATACTAAGACCAATATGATTGATGTATATGTAAATTTTCTCAGAAACAAGATAGACAGGGATTTTGAGCCGAAACTGATTCATACACACATAGGAATGGGATATATGTTGAAAGTGAAATAGTCATTATGAGCATAAAATATAAAATAGCGATGTTTGTTTGCGTTTGTATAAACCCCTAAAATGGAACCGGGAATCGTAAAAGCAGCGAATAGTAAACCAGCTTTGTAATCAATTCGTCTCAAACGAGCATAAGCTAACGATCCTGATATGGCATTTGTGCCCACAATCGCCATAGATATCGTGGTAATAACCTCCGGTGAAATTTCAGGGTGAGGAAAAATAAGTATTGGGACCAAAATAAATCCCCCACCCGCACCAATCAATGTTCCCAGGGTGCCGTCCAGAAATCCAGTGCATATCAATAACGCAAAATTATCCATTCTTTTAATGTAAAATAAGTATACCGTTAGATATAGAAATGCAGAATAAAACAAATCACAAAGATACAATGAAAGGATTCTGGCCTACTGGACTGATCATTAAAATTACGATATAACTCACAGAAATTCAAGGCAGGATTGATAATAACTATGCATTTACTATTCAACAAAAGAATTCTGATTATTATCGCCAACTAAGTAATGCCTGCGGGCCGGGCATTGATAAATGTATTGAGTATCGCATTTGGATCGATAGCGGCATTAGCAAATTGCAGGTATTGCGCTGCGGTAATCGTATCACTGTATTCTGTAATATCGTTAGGATTATTCCTGAAATATAATACAGCCAGGAAGTTCTCCTTCTTATAATTATTGCTGTAATTAATCTCAAATGAGTTAATAAATTCGGGTCTCAATTGTGGATTACCCTGCCGGAGATTTGCCGGATCATTGATGTCTGTAAAAGGGTTTAATTGCCAGAATCGAGGCCTCCGGATCCTCCTTGAATAATTAAACTGTAATTCATTCGTTTCGTTGATTTTTTTTGTAACAAACAAACTTGGAAACAATGCATCCTATATACCATTCAATCTATTGGGATATTCATATCCAAATTTATAAGCGCTGTCAATCAGTTCGCCCTTAAACCTTGAATGTTCGGTCCTTAATCCCGCCTGGAAAGAATAATCCTTTTTTTTATACGAGAAAGTAAAATAAGCTGCGTTAATCATTTCATTATATTCACAATTATTACTGAGCGGCAATTTTATTTGCTGGCCATTATTATCGGCATACGCGTTATAAAAGCTTAAAAAATTGTTATGATAGCTTCTTATCCCTGTTTCAATTTTGGTATTTTCTGATACAGGATTCGTATAGTCGGCCTGGAATGTTAATTGTTTTTCGTTACTGCTGCCATTATTCGATACTATGGAGGGTACCCTGTATTCACTGCCACCAGGATTAAAATACAAGGTATTTATAGCTGAATTATTTAACCGGTTCCCATAAT
>JBDTWP010000255.1:0-10058 GCA_040006615.1 Ferruginibacter sp. | reverse complement strand
CGGAACAAGTTTATTTTCATCCGGTACAAGCAGGTTGGCGGTTGGAAAGCCGATGGTTCTTCCAAGTTTGTTGCCCTCCACCACTTTGCCACTAAAGAAATAATCATAGCCCAAAAAATAGCTGGCGGTTTCAATGTCGCCCTGCAACAATGCCTCCCTTATCCTCGTAGAACTAATGGTAATATCTTTTAGCATATAGCCGGGAATTTCTTTTACGTCATAACCGTATTCGGCAGCCTTGTCTTCCATTAATTGAAAATCGCCGCTGCGCTCTCTCCCGAAACGATGATCGTGGCCAATGATGATGGTATGCGGATGAAACGTTTTCACCAAAAAATTAGCGATATATGCTTCCGCGGATTGATTGGCAAAAGCTTCTGTAAAAGGAACAACCACCAGGTGATCGATGCCATATTTTTCCAGTAAAGCAATCTTTTCTTCGAGCGTGTTTAATAAATAAACCGGTCCGGCCTGGTTGCCGATGATCTTACGGGGATGAGGATGAAAAGTGATGATGATCGTTTCACCGCCGGCTTTAAGCGCCTCGGCCTTCATCAACTGGATGATCTGCTGATGGCCGCCATGAACCCCGTCAAAGGTTCCAATGGTGATCATGGCATTTCTGAAGACGGGTAAATCTGATATGTTGGTATGGACAGTCATGTAAAAATTGGTGCAAAACTACCTGAAAATTTATTAATGGATAATTCAAAATTGAAATATAGTTTTGCAGCTCAATTATAGTCATGAGTCTTTATAGTAAAAGAGGAGTTTCCGCTCAGAAAGAAGAGGTACATGCGGCTACAAAGCATTTGGACCAGGGACTTTTTCCAAACGCCTTCTGTAAAATATACCCTGATTATCTGACGGGGGATGAAGATTTTGTCAGTGTTATGCATGCGGATGGGGCTGGTACAAAAAGTATCCTGGCTTACCTGTATTGGAAAGAAACAGGTGATATTACAGTTTGGAAAGGCATTGCAACGGACGCTATCGTCATGAACCTGGATGATCTTCTTTGTGCAGGGATCTATAATAATATTGTTTTTAATTCCACGATCGACCGCAATAAAACGGTCATTCCAGGCGAAGTATTATCACAGATCATCAACGGTTCACAGGAACTATTTGATGAGTTGAAGAACTTTGGTATTAACATACATTACCTTGGCGGCGAGACCGCTGATGTGGGTGACGTGGTTCGAACGGTTGCAGTTAATGGAACGATGACCTGCCGGTGGCCAAAAGAAAAGATCATCAGCAACGACAAAATACAGGCAGGTGACGTGATTGTGGGGCTGGCCAGCTTTGGTCAGTCTACCTACGAAAAAGAATATAACAGCGGTATTGGAAGCAACGGTCTCACCAGTGCAAGGCATGATTTGTTGAGTAAATATTACGCTGATCATTTTAAGGAGAGTTATGATACAGGTTTACCTGAAGAAGTAGTTTATATCGGAAAGCATCAGCTATCTGATACTATTTCTTTCACAATTGATCATTTACCATTTACGGCCAGCATCGGTAAACTGATCCTTTCACCCACCAGAACTTATGCGCCGGTTTTAAAAATATTATTAGAGAACCAGTTTAACAAGATACATGGCCTGATTCATTGTAGCGGCGGCGGGCAAACGAAGTGCCTGAAATATCTGCCCGGTAATTTCAGGATCATAAAGGACAATTTATTTGAAGTGCCGGATATATTCAGGATCATCCGGGAATGCAGTGGAAGCGGTAACAGGGAGATGTACGAAGTATTTAATATGGGCTGCAGGCTGGAAATATATTGTGCTGCTGAAGATGCGGATATCATGATTGCGGCAGCCAAAGCATTTAATATAGATGCGCAGCTGATCGGCAGGGTAGAGGCGAATGATAAAAAGGAGTTGGTGATTATATTAAAGGATGAAGAGATCATTTATAACAGTTTATAAGAGATGACATCTTTTTAAAAGATGTCATCTCTTATAAACTGTTATTTTGATACAACGAACGTAATGGACTGCTTTCTGTAGCAACTCACCGGCAGGCCATTTTGAATTGCAGGTTGCCATTTAGGGCCCCTCTTTATAAGATCAATGCAATGTTCAGACGTCTTAGAACCTGCGTAGTTATCTGTTCTTATATCCGCAATGGTTCCGTCTTCTTTAACAATAAAAGTTAACACGATCTTATATACTCCGGGTTTCCATCCTTCACGGAGCGGCATATCCGCTTTTAAATTTTTTAACAGGTAATTTTTCCATGCAGGATCACCACCTGGAAATCCGGGTTCGTTTTCAACCTTAGTAAAGATCTTACCAGGTTGCTGCTCCACCTGATTTATATTTACATCAGCCCTGATGGTATATGGTTTAGTTGGATCTTTAATGCTATAGGCCGCCATCGCCCACTCCTGGTCACTGTCGTATCTTACTAAAGAAGTGCCACTGGTACTGTTATTTTTTAAATTATTGGAAAATGTTATTTCCTTTATAGTGTCCTTGCTTTTGGTAGTAATTTCGATTGCCCCATTAATTGCTTTCTCACCATACTTATCTATGGCCTTTTTGTCTTTTAATACGTTAATGCTTTCTATATCATCTGAAGCAATAGAATTGATATCAAATCCGTTGTATTGTACTTTTTCATCAATTATGAATAGTGGCCTTGCAGCCGCGTCTCCTTCATTTTTAATTGTTATTTTTCCGCTTATCAATGCCTTTTGTATGGAGCTGTCCTGCTGAACGGTGATGTTGACATCATTAAAAACAATTTCTTTCATCCTGGTATGAATGATCACTACGCCATTCTTGCCTTTCTGACCATATTTTGCGAAGCCCTCTTTGTCAGTAATCACATTTACACTCTCAATATTTTCAGGTTTAATGCGTTTAAATTCATCCTCACTTACAGCTTTTCCATCCACAAGGATCAGGGCTTTTTCGATATTCTTCAAATTAATTTCGGGTATCGTGTCAGTTTTTTCAACAGTATATAATGTATTGGATGTGTTGGCCGGGTTACTGATCACGGCTTTCTCCTTTTCTTTTGCAGCAGCCCATTTTTCCACGGCAGCAAGTATGTTGACCGCAATAATTTGTTTGGCGGCATCTGTTTGCAAATAGGCCAGGTCTATGCTGTTGGCTATATTACCGGTTTCGATCAGTACTGATGGGCATAAGGCATCCTGCAACACCCTGATGGTTGTTTGGGGTTTTTGAGGCTGGGGATTAACGGGTAATTCATATTCCTTGTTGAACTCATTGATAATTGCTGAGGCAAGGATTTGGCTACCTGACGAGTTGGCGGAACTATTATCGGTCACATACACATCCAGTCCACTTTTAAGATTACCGGTGGTGGATGGATTGGCATCCACGTGAATGGAAATAAACAGGTCGGCATTGGCGGCCTTTGTGAAAGCCACTTTTTCCGTTAGTGTCTGGAAGTAATCAGTTTCCCTGGTAAGTAGGATCTTTATTTTATTATTTGTGTTAAGAAGTTTCACCTTTTTTACAATTGCCAGGTTCAGGTCTTTTTCCAGAATTTTACCATTTAGACTGGTTCCACCCCAATCGCTCCCACCATGGCCGGCATCGATCACTACAGTCATTGACCTTCCGGCATAACTTTGATTACTTTGCTTAAATGTTTTAGTTTTTAAGGTAAATGCGGCGAAAATCAATAGGGTTAAGGGCAATACCAACAGGCGGCCGAAATAACCAACTGTTGGATTTCTGTTTTTTGTTAACATCATGAGTCTGCGTTTTATAGGTGAATAGAAAAAGGGATTGGTTAAAAGGAAACGGTGCTGCGGAAAAGCCGCCTGCAGTATCATTGCTGCGAACGCTTCTGTGTCACCGTCTTCCACTGCAATTTTATCGGCTACAAATTCATGTATCATATTCAGTTCTTTACGGATAAGCCAAAAGAAGGGATTGCACCAGAAAAAGATGAGTACCACGCTCATGAATAATTTATCATAACTATGTTTCTGCTGAACGTGCGCTAACTCATGCCTGAATACCTTGTTTCCCGCAGTGGTTTCCGGGTCAATATGTTCGTTCCAGAAAATATACCTGAAAAAAGAGAAAGGTGTACCTCTTGCCGTGGTATTTACGAAAAAGACATTTTCTACAAAACTGTGCCGGTGCTTCATAATTAAGGTGCGGATATTTATAAGCGCCTGTATAAACATGCTGAAAAACAAAAAGGAGGTTATGGAATAAATAAGAAGCAACGCCTGTTCTGTGGTAAAGTTAGTTTGCCGTGCGAAAATGATGATCTCATCGAGGTATTCGCCACTGTTTACTACCTGCAATAATTTAATGCCTTGTGGTGGTGGTTGATCTGCATTGTGCCAGATACTTATCTGTATCAAAGGAATTGTAAGCGATAGTAATACAGCGGCAAGTAAATAAAACCGGTTATATTGGTGAAATAATTTATTTCGAAGTATGAGCCAATAATACCCAAACGCTATGCCTGAGCAGATTATCACTTTCAGTAAGTAGATTGCAAATGCAGGCATGAATTTGAAGTTTTAGTTAAAATTTATCGATTCTTAATAGATGGTTCATCTGGAAAAGTTCATAGTTAATAGGTGATTGTTCATTGCGAAGCGTTCTAACTATCAACCACCAACCTATTTTTTCTTCAACTGCTTTAAAAGCAATTCCAAGTCTTCCACGCTTAAATTATTTTCTTTCACCATAAATGAAACAGCATTGCTGAAACTACCTTCAAAATATCCTTTTATAAAACTCTTCATGGTGGTTTTGCTGTAATCATCTTTACTCACCAGTGGATAATACTGATGCATCCGGCCAAATACTTTAAGCCCCACAAATTCTTTTTCAGTTAAAATTCTTATAATAGTGGCTACGGTATTGCTGTGCGGTTTAGGATTGGGTAGTTCATCAATGATCTCTTTTAAAAATGCCTTGTCTAATTTCCAGATCGCCTGCATTATTAGTTCCTCTGCTTTGGTCAATACTTTCATTGTGTTTTATTTAATTGATGAAACAAACTTATAACTAATAGTTTAGTTTAACAACTATTTTTTTAGTTATTATACAAATTTAACAGTTGGCAGTAAAAATTAATTTTTATTCAGGACCTCCATTGGGTTAAATTTGTGGCGCTGGGGAAAATCCATCATTGGGTCTTTTTTATTTTTATTTTAAAAGGTTTTTGAAGGGTTGTCCACCTTCATTACCTGTTTTTTGCAAAAGATCCCTCAACAGGGTTAGTAGCCCTGATTTGGAATGAACGCACTAAAGTTATGATTGTTGGGAAGATGACTATATTTGCCGGATTGATAAAATTATAAAAAGTAAACGCGAAACAGTAAACAATGAACGCAAAACCGTAAACCTTAAACACAAAACAAAAAACCGATCATGTCGCAGGCAATCGTAGAATTAAAGAATGTAAATATTTACCAGGGAGTCAGTCTTATTTTAAGTGATGTAAATATTTCGGTGGATAAGGGAGAATTTGTATACCTCGTTGGTAAGACAGGTACCGGTAAAAGTACTTTACTTAAGGCTTTGTACGGAGATTTAACACTAACAGAAGGCGAAGGGACCGTTGTTGGTTACAACCTGAAAGAATTGGATTGGAAGAAAGTGCCTTTTCTGCGCCGCAGCCTGGGTGTGGTATTCCAGGATTTTCAATTGCTGACTGACCGTAACGTAAATGATAATTTAAAGTTTGTTTTGAAAGCCACGGGTTGGAAAGATGAGAAACTGATGGATGAAAAAATAGCGGATGTATTAGATAAGGTCGGACTAAAAACCAAGGGCTTTAAGATGCCTTTTGAACTAAGTGGCGGCGAACAGCAACGTATTGATATTGCCAGGGCCTTATTAAATTCACCGCGTTTAATCCTGGCTGATGAACCAACTGGCAACCTGGATCCTCAAACGAGCGACGAAATTATGCAGCTTCTCTTTCATATTTCCAAAGACTATGGCACCGCCATTGTGATGGCAACACATGATTATATGGTGATCACCAAATTTCCGGCAAGAACAATAAAAACAGAAAGGGGTAAAGTGTATGACAATGCCAGTATTGTAGATTAAGCCTACCAAAATACAGCCACGATCTTTTCAAGATTTTTGTGATTGCAATATAACTTCTGAAGCACCTGCTGACGCTGTTCGTTTTCTGTTGCGAAAAATGGGATGTTGTAGAGATAACTGATCGCCATTTTAAAATCATCAGCATCTTCCGCTATCTGGCAAATACTATTAAGTCCGGAACCTTCCACGCAAGCTTTGTTGACAAGGCAATGTCGGCCGTTGAACAGTGCATTCAGGAGTTTCAGTTTTATGCCGGTATTGTTTAGAGAGGGTAATACATTTATTTGTGCCTTCGCGATCAAATCCTGCAATTCTTTATCACCGGGGTTAGCCACCAGGCAGGTATGAGGATGTTGATGTGCAATAAAAGAAAGTTTTTGTGAAGGGTCTTTACCAGCAATTACAAAAGGGATTTCGAGGCCATTGAAGACGTTTTTTAACAGCCAGATGGCTGCTTCTTCATTTTCATTGATTGATAAGTTACCATGGTAAAGGCAAAAACAGCCTTTGCCCTCTTTTCCCACAGCCATGGTATAAGGTAAAAAAACGGGTAAGTGTGCAATATCATTTGCATTAAAAACCCGCCTGTACAATTGTACATCCTGTTCACTGACTGCTGCGATTTTTGCTGATTGCGCCAACTGTCTTTCGTATTTTTTCAGAAGCCTGCTTTCATGGAAGTAGTAAAATTTCTTCACGGGGTTCTTTTCATGCAAAGCCAGGTAGTGATAATACTCAAACTCCGCATTGTGAAGGCGGAGCAATACGATCCTGCCGGTGAGTTGTCCGGCATACAGGTAGTAACTGCAATGAATACCTTCCACCAGGACTGGGTACTTGTCTTTCTTTAAAACCGTGATCAGTTTATCATTCCTCCTTGAGTTAACTATGAAGGGTAAACGAAAAGAAAAATGGCTAATATCATTTTGTCTTTTATAATATTGAATTGTTTCACAATATTCATTCAGCGCTGCCTGCTGCGATTGGTCATATAAAAAGCAATGAAGATGAATTTTTACGCCCGCCTCGTGTAAGGTTTTTATTTTATAAAACAGGTCTATCACTCCGCCATAATTTGCCGGCCATGGTACAGTATGCGTTATGATATGTAAATGTCTTTCGTCCATCTTTTATTTCAAAAACAGTTTGCTATAAAATAACAATAGTTTTTTTTCCTCTTCTTGCCAGTTTAGTTTTGCCCTGGCCTTTATACAGTTTTGTTGAAGTCTTTCATAAAGTTCTTCATCGTTCAGTAATTGGTTGAGGCCGCCCGCAATAGTCCGGGCATCTAAATTTTGGACCAGGACGGCTACTTCAAATTCCTCATTAACATTTTTATATTCAGGGAAGTCCATAGTCAGTTGAGGTACAAGATGATGTATGTAATCAAAAAATTTATTGGCAAGGGAATAATACTGGTTTAATCCCGTATTTTCCACCAGGTTCACTCCAATATAGGCCCGGGCGGTAATACTATCCAGTTCTCCCGGTAAAACTTTCCCTTTCAAAAACACTTTATTTGTTAAATTGTTGCTTTTAATAATGTTTTTTGTCTGATCAATATAATTACCATCCCCATATATTAGCAAGGTTGCATCTACCCCGCACATTGCAGGTATTAAATATTCCAATCCGCGGGCTTCATTTACTGCCCCCTGGTAAAGGATATACCTTTCCCGGTGGATGGTTAGCGATTTTAATTGTTTTAACAAGGGAACATTCCTTATAATCCCATATTCTACTTTATAAATTTGACTGAATTCGGCTGCGATTCTTTGACCCACCGTATATCCATTTGGGAAATGGGGCACAAATTTTCTCTCAATCCAATGCCAGATCTTATAAATGCGTGGCCTCGTTAAAATTTCTTTTTGTTGAGAAAAGTATTCATGCGCATCGTATACTCTTTGTTTATCTTTTAAAATGCTTACCAGCCAAACAGGCACGATGGTATCTAAATCGATGCAGCAGTACAGGTCTGCCTTTGTAAAAAGGAGGAATAAAACCAGTCTGCAACTGTATTCAGCATAAAAGCCCGGCCCTTTTTTAAACCAGGTGGACAGCCTTATTTGTCGGTAGATAGTGTTCATCAAAGCGGGAGACGATTTGTTTTTTGTGCCCACAAGTGTTACCTTATATCCGGCTGATGTTAAAGACGTACAGATGCGTATCATTCTTTGGTCATAGACAAGATCATTGGTAACTGTAAATAGTAATTGCTTCAAGGGAATGATATTACAGGTGAATTTGGTGGTAAGTTTTTTTAAAAATGGTTACCGTTTACAATGAATCCGCGGAACCTCTAAGATAACTTTTATCACCTTAAGTAGTATATTTGCTCTTTCAGGAATAATAACAAACACAGTTTTGCGTTCCCTATCCTGTAAAGCAGTTTTGCGAGCCGTTGACTCATCTTTCCGCAAACGGCTATTACGAAGTTTTTTTGCATTTTTTTAACCACAAATATGGATGATAAATAAGGAAGTGAAAAAAAAATATTGAACAATTACCATAATCTCAAAAAAAAATCCTATACTTAGGGTACCAACCTATTTAATATGCCAGAAGAAATTATCAACTCAACAGATCAAAGTCCCCTTCGTCCATTATTTTTAACTATTTTATGTGTGATTACCTTTATCGGAAGTCTTACCGGGATAATCCTCAACAGTAAGGGCTATATCAATGCAGATGCTGAAGTGGAAAAGATTACCTCCGGAAAAACTAAAATGCAGCTTAAGAATTTATTTTCTCCCGGGAATAAGTCAAACTACGAACTAGTGAGAATAGGTAATCTTAACCCGGAGAATTACAAGAAATTTTCAATTGGGGGAATTGCTTCCTACCTGCTCTGCCTGGTTGGTACCATACTGATATTTAAATTAAAACGTACCGGGTTCTATTCATTTACCCTTGGTACTTTCTTTAATCTCATTACACATTTTCTCCTTTTTGGAGACAATTTTGGATCCATGGGAATTTCTATATTAGGCGCTTTAGCCCTGTTCATATTCGTTATTTTATATGGAATGAATTTGAAATATATGGAAGAAACCTGAAATTTCAACATGCCGGTTTAATATGCATACTTTTTAACCAATAACTCCCAACTGCCACAAATATGACAGAAGTTTTACAGGATTATGAAAATCCGGCCACCAGGCCAACTTTTATTACCGTATTGTGTATTCTCACCTTTATAGGAAGTGGGTGGAATGTAATAAGCGAAAGCATTAAATATGCTACCGCAAATTCACAGGCAGCGGCTATTTCAATGGCGAAAGAAAAAGTTAATTCAGATTTAAAGAGAAATAACGATTCAAGCGAGGGTTCCCGGTTTGCCAAAAAGATGATGAACAATCTTTCCGCTACCCCTGATAATATCAGGAAGGGAGCCCTGTCCAATATAGCAGCAGCCATTTTTTGCCTAGCTGGGGCTTTTATGATGTGGAAACTTAAAAGAACAGGATTTTATTTATATGTGGCCGGAACATTGATCGGTATCATTAGTCCCTTTGTAATTTTCGGTGGAAGTAATTTCATATCAATAATCTCGTCAGTAGCAATTGGGTTTATAGGGATAATCTTTGTGATCTTATACGGGGTAAACCTTAGGTATATGAAGTGATTTTTGTATTTGTATCCGGGACGCCTCCTCAAGGAGGCTTTTTTATTTGAATATTTAGCAACTCCTCCAAACAAATGAATATTTTTACCTACTTTTGCAAGCTAAATAAAAAATAAATTAACAAAGACGCTATAAAAAAAAAGAAATGCCGTATTTAACAATCGAAAAAAAAGCTAAAATTTTTACAGACTTTGGTGGTAAAGACTCCAATACGGGGTCAATCGAGGGCCAGGTTGCCTTATTAACTGAACGTATCAATCATATTTCTGAACACCTTAAAACCAACAAGAAGGATTTTTCTTCTCAAAGAGGATTGATGATGATGGTTGGTCAAAGAAAGCGCTTGCTTACCTACC
>JBDTWP010000254.1:0-10059 GCA_040006615.1 Ferruginibacter sp. | reverse complement strand
AATTCCTTAATCCTGTATCAAGGGCGCTGTCCTGGCTAAGTGCCAAAGGCTTTAAAGAAACAGGCTGATAGGTATAAAATAAATTTTGTGGGGGTATGGTGTAAGGACCTATGATCCTGGTGGTATCTGCGGGCAGGTTAGTGGCTGAAAGATTTACCTTTACCGCATTTCTCAATACCGGTTTATAGGTTGATGTAATATCAATGGTTTGCTTTCTCGCAGTATCTTTTTGGGCGAAAATGGTGAAACCTATTCCACAAAAAAACACCATCGCTACTATTCTTTTATTATTCATATAAAACATTAATTTTAAAAGCGCTTTACAAATATTCCGCCGGGAACTTTACCTGTCTGACCCGTACAATTAATTAATTTTTGAATTGACCTTCTCCTCTTCCATTGCCTTATCCAACTTGTGCTGTGCTTCTGTCTTTAATTCCGGGATCACGGAATTTTGAGCAACACTCTGATAGGTTGCTTTGGCATTGAAATAATCTTTTTCCTGCATAAAAATATCTCCTGTCAATATATATGACCTGGTAACCCAAAAATCGTAGCTGCCTGTTTCTTTTACCGTTGCCAATGCTGCCTTTTCAGCAGCACTAAAATTACCTTCCATAAACAGGCAATTCGCTATTTCATACCTGGCTTCTGCACCCCAGGCTGATTTGTTGATCGCGGCACAGGATTTAAAAGAAGCAATCGCTCCATTGCAATCATTATTTACCTGTTGCGATTTACCGAGCACTAAAAAAGCCACCGATCTGTCATCCGTACTTATTCCTTTCCCGGTGAGTAATGCTTTCGCAGCTTCGTTTGCGCCGGCGAAATCCTTTAGCTGGTAATTGCAACGGACCAATCCCCTGAAGGATTCCAGTTGGTTATCCTGGTTTACGGCACCTGCCTGCAAAGAAGTGAAATATTTTTTTGCGCTGACATAATTTTTCAATTCAAAATAATTTATCCTTGCTGCAGATAAAGTAGCGTTTTCAAAATACTTATTATACCCTTTGCTGTTTACATAGTCAAAACCCTGTAAAGCGTTTGCCCAGTCCTTATTTTTAAAATAGCATTCACTTTTGAAATAATTCGCCTCTAATGCATATGCGCCATTGGGAAAAAGGGAAAGATAATTATTGAAACCGGCAATGGCAGCATTACAGTCACTGGCATTGTATTTAATTTCAGCGGATGAATAGGTTAGGGAATCAGCCTCCGTTACAGAAATATTTTTCCCGTTCTTTCGCATAAAATCCACGTAATCATTTGGCCTGCCATCTTCTACATAAATATTTTTAATAGTTCCCAATGCATCATCCGCTTCCGCTGACTGAGGGTATTGCTGAATTAATTGCTGATAATTAGCGAGCGCCTGGCTGTTATTATTCAGGTTATAATAGCTGAGGCCCAGGTTTAAATAGGCAGCCGGCTTCAATCCCCCACCGTCAGCAGCATTTATAACTGTATTCAGGTACGGAATGGCATCCCGGAACTTTTCATCTGCCATATACGTCAATGCTATCTCCATGGTAGCGGCTGGTATTAAACTACTTTTAGGATAGATCCGGCCTAAACTATTAAGAATAGTAATTTTGCCGGCGGAACTTTTAATCCCGGCGATAAGGGATTTTTGAAACAGGGCATAATCACTTTGGAGCAGGGCGTTGTTGATAACAGTTTCATACATGGAATTGGCCCTGGCAAAATCCCTTGCCATAAAATAACAATCCGCGCTGCGTACATAAGCGTCCTGTTCCAGGCTGCCGGCTGTTGTATTTGATTTCGCAATCGGCTCAAAATAATTTAATGCCTGTTTATAATTCTCTTTCTTCATCCAGCCATAACCAAGATCGTACTTTGCAGTAACAGGATTTGCTTCCCCCTGTGCAACAGCACCGCTTTGAAGATAAATACTCAAAAAACGTATTGCTTCATCATATTTGCCTGACCGGTAGGCGATTTCTCCTTTCCAAAAATTTGCGTAAGGGGTAATACTGGTAGCGGGTAATTGTAAAATTTTTGAAAACAATTCATCTGCCTTTACTGTTTGCTGATCATTCACGTACTCCACTGCCCTGCCGTACAAGATCCGTGGGTAGGCTTTTTGCATGTTGGTAGTTGGTCTTGGGAATGATTCATACAATGTCAATGCATCATTGAAATTATTCGTATTGGCGAGCAGGTTTACCAGGATCTCTTTCGCCTCCGTATTAAACGGCGAAGAGGGGTAACCGGTTATGAAATTACGCATTTCATTGAGCGCCACATCCTGGTATCCCAGTTCATAGGAAAGCTTTCCGTAATTGAATAATGAAATTTCCTGTTGCTTTTTATTACTGCTGTTGAAAGCACAAAATTGAAAGGCACTCCTCGCATTCGCTTTTTGATTGGTTCTTAAATAACAATCCCCCAACAGGTACATACTGTTCTGCCCCAGCGAATCACTTTCATTACTTAACTGCTTAAACCCTTCAATTGCCTTATTTAATTGTTTTGCTTCATAATAGCAATAGCTTAACTCATATAAGTTTTCCTTACTCACTTTCCTGCTATTGTTTACATAATATTCCAGCAGCGGGAGTGCTTTTGCATAATTCTTTTTTTCAAAGTAGATCTGCCCCATCAATTGCTTCATCTCTTTGTCATAATATAGCCCCCCCGTACTTAATACATTTTCACCATACTTTAAGGATTCTTCCTTCTTACCCTGGAAATAAAATATTTCTGAAATATAATAAGGTACGATCCCCTTGTATTCATCCCGGCTTTCAACCAATTTAAAAGATTTCAGGGCCTCATTATAATTCCGGTCGGCATAACTGATAAATCCATAATAGTAATTTGCCGGTATAAAATAATTGTTATCCGGCAACTGGTGTATCTCATTAAATAAAGGTTTGGCTTCATCAAATCGCCTGAGGTTAAAATAGCAATAGCCCATCTCGAATTTTGCATCCGCAATTTGTTCATTACTTAAATTATCCAGCCCCGCCCTTTCATAATTTTCTATTGCCTTTCTAAAATCATCCCTGGTAAAATAATATTTGCCCAGGTGATAGCTCATCAGTTCTTTACGTGGCTCATTGTTTACCCAATTGATATACTGGTTTGCTTCTTCTTCGGCGATGGGCAACTGCAACTTTAGCCTGGTTACGATATAATAATAATTTACATCATCATTCAAATAGGCGTTATTGCTTTTTTGGTTGTCCGGGTATTGCTGCTTCACTTCCTCCAGCAATGGATAAGCAAGCGCATACTGTTGCTTTACAAATAATTCCTTTGCGGCTTTAAACTTTTTTTCAGGGTCGGTAAATACATGGGTGGGTTGGGAGAAAGCGGTAATTGAAATTGCTGCGGCAACAAGCAGAAGAGGAAATTTTTGTTTCATTATATGTTGGTATGGGTTATAACGTTCATTTTATTGATCATGCAAAATTAGCGATATTGCCAATTGAGCAAACACCGTTCCAATCCGATTGTTAATAAGTGGATAACTGTTGCAAACGAAACGAAATGTACATTTGCACTGGTGTTAATAAAATGATAAAAAAATATTTTTTAACAACATAATTTATCACCCCCAAATAAGCAATAAGAAAAATGAAAAAACTATTATCAATTAAGTACGCTCCCGGAGCTTTCAGTGTTGCTATATTAATATTAAGATTGGGTGCCGGAATATTAATGATGCATCATGGTTACGATAAGCTCGTTCACTTTGATTCACTGAGTAACAATCCTCAATTTCGTTTCCTGGGATTAAGTAGCTCGCTTTCTTTAAGCCTGGACATTTTTGCGGAATTTTTCTGCGCGCTTTTTGTAGTGTTGGGATTATTTACACGACTGGCAACGATACCAATAATCATTGCGATGGGCACTGCTTTGTTCCAGGCGCACAATGGCGATATATTCGGGAAAGGGGAACTATCCACTTTGTATTTAACCGCGTTTATAGTTTTACTATTGGTTGGACCCGGGAGGGTTAGTGTGGATGGTATGGTAGGGAAATAATTGATAATTGATAATTGATAATTTTTTCAATTCGTGATGCTTTTCGTAAATGGATCATGAATTGAATGGAAGACACGGGTAAATTGATAATTATTAGTTGTTAATTGATAGTTGTGGTACATCTTGATTTCTTAAGACTATTTGAAAATGTTTTCAATTCGTGATGCTTTTCGCAAATGAGCCACAAAGTAAATGACAGACACTTATTATTTGTTGATTGCTATTTGAAAAGACCAGGAATTGAAGAAATTATCAACTATAAAGACTCCCTGCAATTTCAAAAGACAGTGATTGAAGGAATTATCAATTATCAATTATCAATTATCAATTAAATAACTATCAATTATCAATTAACCAGATGTATAGTACAGAAACACAGATAAGAATTCACTACGCTCTCACAGACCAGATGGGGATTGTATATCATGGGCATTATGCCCAGTTTTATGAGATTGGCAGAGGAGAGGCGATAAGACAAATCGGTTATACTTATAAGGACATTGAAGCAATGGGGATCATTCTCGTGGTCGTAGATATCCATAGTCGTTTTTTAAGGCCGGCCAGGTATGATGATCTCATCACCGTAAAGACCATCCTAAGAGAATTACCTGTACACCATAAGATTGTTTTTCATTCAGAAATATACAACGGGGAAGGAGCCCTTTTAAATACAGGTGATGTAACCCTCTATTTTATGGAAGCAAAAGGCATGAAACGTTGTGAAATGCCGGCGGACCTAAGGGCAAAACTCGAAAAATACTTTTTATAATTGATATGTAAGTTCAATTGATAATTGATAATTGATCACTAGCGTCCTAACGTTTTAAATATTAGTTCTTTGGAAATCTTGGTGGATACGGGTTTCATATGATTTTTGAGTTCAAACGATTTGAACTAAAAAGTGCATTTTATAAGGAAAAAAAAATCGAAAATAAATACGCGAATTATGAAATTCCTACAGGCTTTGAAAATAACACTAATCAACGAAAGGCATATACAACAACAGTTTCAGGTATCTTATCTTCAAATTTTTAAAAAACTATAAAAGAACTAAAATGGGAAACAAAAATTTTGAAATAAAAACGTTAGGACGCTAGTGATAATTGATAATTGATAATTTTTTCAATTCGTGATGCTTTTCGAAAATGGATCATGAATTGAATGGAAGACACGGGTAAATTGATAATTATTAGTTGATAATTGATATTTGTTTAATTGATAATTGATAATTTTTTCAATTCGTGATGCTTTTCGAAAATGGATGTAGAATTAGATGAAAGGCATTTGCTATTTGTTAATTGCTACTTGAAAAGACTATGAATTGAAGTAATTTCCAATCATAAAGACTCCCTGAAATTTGAAAAGACAGTGATTGAAGGAATTATCAATTATCAATTATCAATTATCAATTAAACAAATATCAATTAAATTCTATCATGATCTGCCTTCCACTGTTGAATCGCCTGTTTAATGTCGGTTGGTTTTAAATTTTCTTTTACCGCCCGGTCAGACAATTCAACCAATTCATCATCGGGCGCAAAACGCAAAGCAATGATCTGTCGCATGGTTAACCTGTTATCTAATAATTTTCCCTTAATTGAAAAATAGCGTAAATTTTCTTCCGCCCGGATCGCCCTGTCCTGGGCACCTAAAGAAAAAGCCCGGATATACCAAAAGAACAATCCCGCAATGATAAACACTAATACCAATACCGTTCCGGCCAGCCTGCCGCTTTCATGATTACAGGCACGAACTAAATTTACAATTGCCCCCGTTAAACCCAAACCGATGAATGAAGAAGTTGCAAAATGAAAAAGAGGAACATATTTTGAATGATTGCTAAAATTTTGTTCTTTCATAACTGGTAATTTTTTTGAAAGTTACTTTAAAAGATCCAGCACCTTCCACATTTTTTCCCTGGCGGAACCGGGAGCGCCGTCAAAATTGTTCACAATGAAAGCAAAAGTATATTCTTCTCCCTTTTTACTTTTCAAATAACCTGTATAGCTCCTCACTCCACCAATATAGCCATCTTTCATACTGATGCCATTCATTACAGGTAATGCATTGTAAAAAGAAGGAAACCAGGCCCGTTTTTTGGCATATTGCATCACGGTTACAAGGGAATGGGTTGTAATCCTGTTGGCCGGCGACAATCCGCTGCCATCAATCATTTTAAGTTCGGATTTTTCGATGCCGTTTTTACTCCAGTATTCCTTTATGATCGCAATACCGGAATCAGTTGAACCTGATCCTGACATTTGATAGGCGATCATTTTTACAAATGCTTCTCCAAACAAATTGACACTTTTTTTAAGGAACCAATAATTGATTGAATCCAATGGAGGCGAAAGTATTGAATCTAAATGCCGCGCTGGCATCCAGGCAGGCTGCTTGTTTACCAGGTGTTCCGAATTACTCCATGCGGTGCCCGTTACCGTTATTCCATTTTCTTTCAAATATTCCTTCAGCCTTTTAATAAAGATCCCCGGCGGATCCGGCATTGAGCCCGAGATAGTGAACCCATTTTCCGACACGGGCACAGTTCCTCTTGCTATAATGTTTTTGTGAAACGGGGAAGAATAAAGATATGCGTTGTCCCCTGAACCCCTTTCTCCCGTTTTTACAAAGTTGGCAAATGCATAATCCGCCATCAGGGATGGAGGTTTTGTTGAAACTATTTCAGTGCTGTCTTCCCGAGTTTTACCGGTCCTGAAAGTAACATCAAACTGGTTTTCTCTCCAGTTGAATCCCCATGCACCGGCTCCATAATAATTTCCAATGTCTTCCCATACCCAACCTCCCGGCAAAGGCTCGTTTGTAAAATGACTGTCTTCGCAAACCAGTCCGCCCGCAACAGACTGTATCTTATTTTTATGCAGGATGTTTAATATTTTTTTCAAAACTACCTGTTCGGTTGTTGTACTCCACCGATCACTCCCTGATGTGGGATCGCCCCTGCCTGTAACAAATAGGGTGCCTTCCAGGATGCCCTGGTTGACCTGGCCTCCATAACCGATATAGGTCTTGTATTGAAACCCCTTCCCCAGGAATTCAAAAGCGCTTGCGCCCGTCACGACTTTTTGACAACTGGCAGGAGACAATCCAAGCTGGCTATTTTTATCAAAAACAACTGCCCCGGTTTTGCTATCAACAATATACAAGCTGATAATGGCATGTTTAAACTGGTCATCGGTTGATAATTTTTGAATTGCCATATCAAGCTTGCCGGAGATAGGCTGGCTCAGGCAGGTGCTGGCAGGAATAGCAAATGCAATCAATATAACAACTATCCTTTGGAACATTTTTATTAAATTTGAACATTGAAATTAGCGATTATGGAAATACAGGTTTTAAATTACATCAGCGAGAAGGATTATTTAATAGCTGAAAGAAAGGCTTTTGAAAAGCATGAGTATTACAAAGGGGAAATTTTTGCCATGAGTGGAGCATCCTTTCCACACAATGATATTTTCTCGAATTTATTTGCAGATCTTGGGTCAAAGCTTAAGGGCAAAAGTTGCAGACCATACGGAAGCGATCTAAGAATTCATATCCCTTCAAATACCTTGTATACTTATCCCGACATTTCAATTATTTGTGGGGAAAAAGAATCAACAGATGATCAATTTGATACTGCGACCAACCCGTCTGTGATTATTGAAATTTTGTCAAAATCAACAAAGGATTATGATAAAGGATCTAAATTTACTTTGTACAGGGCTATAGAAACTTTGAAGGAATATATACTTGTTGACTCAACCAATATTTCCGTTGAAAAATTCATTCGCCTTACTGATAACAGTTGGCAGCTCACTGAATATAAATTCTTAACAGATGCTTTTTCCATCAGTACCGTAGATATAAAAATCCTCCTCTCTGATATATATGAAGGCCTGAAATTTGATTAATTTTTACAGCCCTTCAAATTAAATGAATTCATTTTAATAATAAGCATGGCACAGGCAACCATCATTACCATCGGTGATGAATTATTAATCGGGCAGGTAATTGATACCAATAGTGCATGGATGGCCCAACAGTTGAACAAAGCCGGCATACGTGTCGTGAGGCGGGTTGCGGTGGGCGATGTTTGGGACGAGATCTGGGATACGCTGAATGAGGAAAGCGTACACGCGGATATCATTTTGATAACGGGCGGCCTTGGCCCGACTGCCGATGATATTACCAAGCCCCTGCTATGTAAATATTTCAATGGAAAAATGATCGTGGATGAAGGAGCCCTTGAAAATGTGACCAACATTTTTAAAAATATCCTGAAAAGGCCAATGATTGAAAGGAATTTAAAACAGGCTGAAGTTCCGGACAACTGCCGGGTGATTTTAAATAAAAGGGGTACCGCCCCTGGTATGTGGTTCGAAAAAGAGGGGAAAGTATATGTAAGCATGCCCGGAGTACCCCATGAAATGAAGGGCATGATGGATGATGAGGTGATCCCGGGATTGAGAAAACATTATAAATTTCCCCATATAGCCCATCGAACCTTACTTACAGCCGGCGTGGGTGAAAGTTTCCTTGCCGACCTGATCTCCGGTTTTGAAACCAGTCTTCCGGCGCATATCAAACTGGCATACCTGCCCAACTATGGGATGGTTCGTTTGCGTTTGTCAAGTTCCGGTTTTGAGAAAGATGCAATAGAAAAAGAGATTCAACAATGTTTTAACACCCTTCAAAAGGCGGTTGATCAGTATATAGTTACCAATGAAGACGAGGCTATGCAGGAAGTAGTGGGCAAACTATTGCTGGCGAAAGGTAAAACCGTTTCCACGGCGGAAAGCTGTACCGGCGGATACATTGCACATTTATTGACTGAAAAGGCCGGAGCATCGGCCTATTACAGCGGCAGTGTGGTAAGTTATTCTTATAAAGCCAAAGAAGATCTTTTACAGGTGGATAAGAACACCCTGGAAACCCTGGGAGCAGTAAGTGAAGAAGTAGTGATCCAAATGGCGATGGGCGCGTTAAAAAACCTGCAGACAGATTATACCATTGCGGTATCGGGCATCATGGGCCCTGATGGAGGATTACCGGATAAACCGGTTGGAACTGTTTGGGTAGCCGTGGGCAATAATGATAAAATAGTTACGGAAAAATTTAGTTTCCGTTTCGACAGGCAGCGGAATATAGTACTAACGGCTACCTATGCTTTAAATTTGCTCCGTAAATTTATTATTTGGGATGGGTTGTAGGAACAGGCCACCTACAATGCCAATACACTATCATGGATATTGGAACAAAGGACCAGGCCGCTGTAGGAACAGGCCGCGGCCTGTTCTCACACTTTAATAAATATTCCACTTTTTGATTAATTGACAATAAAAAGGACAGAGATAAAATAGTATCATAATTATCCGGCCCCGCACCACCTGCCAGAACCTTGCAAGACCTGTATAACCTTCATTTTTAACATTCATACCTCTGCAGTAATAGTTTGATTTACAGGTAAGAAATAAGGGTTTTTTGTAAAAATTGAATTACAGGGATGTCGTCCGCTTTTGGGCCGAAATAGCCCTAAATGGACGAATATGGCTGGATTTGCCCCAATTTGGCCCAAACCATACTGCTGTTTTTCAGCTACCTTGTTTTACTCTGCTTTTGGTCAGCTTTTACTCTGCTTTTACTCTGCTTTTACCCTGGTATTGGAAATGAGCAGGGAGCGTCAATAAAACCTGGGTTTATACTATCCTTTATTCTTTGGTCGATTGCCCCGGTTTTGCTTCATGACTAAAAGTAGAGCATATTCAGATATTATGCTGTCAGCTACAATTATCAACTTAAACTTCTTTCGTTCTTAAGCGAATAATTTGATACTATTTTATCTAATGGGTTAAAAGGGCGAATCTGCCATTGCCAGGAACAGGCCGCGGCCTGTTCCTACCTTTGCCATCGTTAATATGGTTCAATTAAGCACGAGAACAGGCCGCATGAAATGCCAATAAACAATCATGGATATTGGAACGAGGGAACTGGCCGCTGTAAAAACAGGCCGCTCTTTTAAATAAAATCCATCGTTAGTCCAGGGAA
>JBDTWP010000253.1:0-10275 GCA_040006615.1 Ferruginibacter sp. | reverse complement strand
AAGCCCTGGTGTGGTTTTGACGGTTTTTATGTTGATGATAAATCAATCAGGCCGTCAGAGTTTGTCAAATATAGTTATGAGGAAATCCAAAAAATATTGAAAGAAGAAAAAGATAAAATTAAGTCTAAATGTTTTTAATAACTTCGGCGGCATACATCACCAGCGGATTGGCTACTGAATATGGCAGGATTCCTCCTTCATTTCTGCCACTGCAAAATAAGCGTTTGTACGAGCACCAGTTGGCTTTATTAAAACCTGATGAAGCGATTGTTTTATCTCTTCCCGCCGGTTTTGTTATTTCGGAGAAGGATAACGAAATACTCGAATTGCATAAGGTCATCATTGTTTACGTGCCTGAAGGATTTTCCCTTGGGCAGTCGATCGTTTATGTTTTAAACGTTACTGCCAGGTATAATGAGCCATTGAATATATTGCATGGCGACACGTTATTTGAATCAATTCCGTGGAAACCGGATGCTTACCTCATTGGTAAAGCCTCCGACAATTATCCCTGGGCTTCTTCAGAAGATATAAAAAATGATGAGTTCGTTTATGCGGGCTATTTTTCATTCTCCAATCAAAGTCTATTGATTAAATCTATTACGGAATCAAACTATGATTTTGTAAATGGAATCTTACTCTATAAACATAGAAAGGAAGTAAAGGAGGAAATGTCAGATACCTGGCTTGATTTCGGGCATGCAAATACCTATTATCGCTCCCGGACTCACTTAACCACTCAACGTTTTTTCAATGATCTTAAAATTGATGGATTTTCAGTTATCAAGTACAGCAATGACAACAATAAGATCCAGGCTGAAGCAAATTGGTTTTCCAATATGCCTGTAGCCTTAAAACGATATATCCCCGCATTATGGAACAGCGGCACAGATCTGAATAAGAGTTTTTACCAGATTGAATATTTCTACCTGAGCTCACTTGCTGAACTATATGTTTACGGAAAGAATGAATTCTTTATCTGGCAAAATATTTTGAGCGCCTGCAATGAATTTCTCATGGACTGTATGAAATTCACCGCCCCCGTACAGTTAAATATTGCAGAAAAGGCCAACAGGCTATACAGTGAAAAAACACTTTTAAGGCTTCAAACCTATGCAAAAGAAACTGGTATTGATTTGGACCGGGGATGGATTTACAATGGAATTCATATTCCTTCATTAAATACAATGGTGGAAGAATTGAATAGTTTTATTTCGGTTCCCTCAATAGATCAGCAATCTATTATTCATGGTGATTTTGGGTTTAGCAACATTCTCTACGATTTCAGGACCAAATCCATTAAAGTGATCGATCCCAGAGGGATTGATGTGGAGGGGAATCAGACTATTTATGGAGATATTCGCTATGATATCGCAAAACTGGCTCATTCTGTGATGGGCATGTATGATTTTATCATTGCGGGATATTTTTCCTATGTAGAAGAGGGGGAGTACAATATTAAATTCAGTGTATTTTCGAATCCTACTATTGAAAAAATTCAGGATTTTTTCAAAACCAACTCATTTGCCGGAATGAATATCCGGGAGGCTTGTACCTTTCCTATCCTGGTTCATTTATTCCTTTCTATGCTTCCTTTACATAAGGATAATCTTTTACGGCAAAAGGCGATGTTGGCCAATGCGTTCAGATTATATTTGGAATTCAGGGAATTTAAAGAAAAATAATATGACGATTGTGATTTCGATGGCTGGTCTGAGCCAACGCTTTATAAAAGCAGGATTTACATTGCCAAAATACATGCTATATGCGGGGAACAAAAGCTTGTTTAATTTGGCTGTCGGCAGTTTCTCTCATTATTTTAAGGAATGCAGATTTTTATTTATAGCCCGGGGGCTCTTTGATACGGAGCGTTTTATTGTTGAAGAATGCAAATTACTCGGGATAAGCGATTATGAGGTTGTTATTTTGGACACACCCACACAAGGCCAGGCTGAGACGGTTTATTTAGGTTTAAATAAGTCAAATACACAGGATGACGAGCCTGTCACAATATTTAATATAGATACTTTTCGCCCCGGCTTCAGATTCCCCGGAATGATAAAGGATTGGGATGGTTACCTGGAGGTATTTTATGGCGAAGGACCCAACTGGTCCTATGCAAAAACAGCATCGGCAACTTCTACAAAAGTCATTGAAACTGCTGAAAAAATACAAATATCTAACTACTGTTCAACAGGTTTATACTATTTTAAAAGCTCCTCATTATTTATGGAGGCATTTATGTCAGGAAATCAAATCTCACCGGATAATAATTCAAAGGAGTTATATGTCGCGCCTTTGTACAACTCGCTTATTGCGAAAAATAAAAACATCCATATTCATTTGATTGAGCAATCAGATGTGTTGTTTTGTGGTATACCGGCTGAGTACTATGACTATCTGAAACGAACAATCAAAGAATTACCTTATTAATGGAACTGTTTGTACTTCATTCTTCAATCGAATATATACCGGCCAACGAGGAGATTGTTTTAACGGAAAAAGACTTTCATCCATGCCACCCATTTTTTATTGATCATACCCTGCCTCCCGGGTCGGTGAAAAGTATCAAAACAAAGGGAGTTTTTGAAACTACCAGGTACATCAGGCATACATTGAAGTTAATTGATGCTTTACTTGAAACAGAAGGTGAGATATATATCGAATATTACCGGGTAAGCTTTGATACCGGTGGTTATCCCCTGCGGCCACTCAATTACCTGATGAATGAAATCTCGATCTGTTACCAGGACCGGTACCAGGTTTACAAAAAGCAATTCGTTGAAAGCGTTGATTATATCTGGCTGAAAAAACTCAAACCGGCCTTACCCCCGGAAGACCTCATCAGCAGATGGTCCTTTGGTATCGTCAGCGATGGCCGGAAAAATGAACGTATTCTGAATATTATCGGCCAGATAAAGGCATTCCAAATTCCTGAATATGAAATTCTGATTTGCGGACCTTCACCATCAAACGAATTGCCTGAAAAAGTTACCGTTCTGGACGATAAAGACCTTTATTTTGATACAAGGATCCCGATTTCCAGGAAGAAGAACAGGATCATTGAGCATGCGCGTTACAACAACCTTGTGATCATGCACGACCGTATCTCGTTTGCAAAGGATTGGTATACAAAAATCATCTCTTATGGTAACTATTTTGACCAGCTTTGTATTCCCATTCTCGACGAAGACACACAATCCTTAAGAGTAAATGATTGGCAGAAATCGTTTCACGATCTTACCCTGTTTCAGGTATCAAATGCAGGTAAACTGCAGTACGCTGAATGGGACAGGCATATTTATGCAGACGGAGGCTTCATGCTTATCAAAAAACATATTCTGGAGAAAATTAAATTAAATCCTTATCTCAACTGGGGCGAAATGGAAGATGTTGACCTGAGTGCCAGATTATACCTGGACGGTACTTCTTTTTGTTTTTATACTGGGACACACCTTCTAACGCAAACCCATAGAATTAAGGTTAACAGAAAATCAACAAACTGGTTAAAGGTCCTCATTGGGCCCATAAGGATCAGGCAATATATACGCAAAAATAACAAGAAGATAAAGATCGCCTTCAGCAACTTTTTAAAAAACAAAATTGGATGAGTATTTTCAACAATAAAATAATAAAGAATTTTTCTGTATTAACAGGTACCAACCTGGTGATACAGGTATTGTCCATTTTGTCCAGCATCCGGATGGCCCGCCAATTACAACCCGTTGGATATGGCTTATTTAATCTGGTAACACTGCAGGCAACTATTTTTTCCATTGTGGCAGCGTACGGGTTACGGATTGTCATTATCCGGCACATCGCCAGGAACAGGCAGGATGTGCGCAAAATATTCTCTGCCTCCATTCAGATCAGGATGATAACTACCTTAATTGCGCTGGTGCTTGCTATAGGTTATAATCAACTAAAGAGCCAGCAATCTCTTTCTGCTGTATTTCTTTTCGCAGTCTTGCTATTGATTGTTTTTCAAACCTTTTGGGATTCGGTTGAGAGCATATTCTTTGGGTTCGAAAAGATGGCGATTTCCGGTATTCTCAACCTCATTTTTACAATCGTTTGGATTGCAGAAATTTATATTATCCCGGATCGGTTTTTTAGCGTAACCATGCTGCTGTATGCTTATGTTTTCAACCAGGTAGCAAAATCCATCATCTACTATTTCCTTTTGCATCGCAAAATTCTCATACATGGCGAACCCTCCTCCGCATCGGGGTATAGCGACCATAAGGAATTGATCCGGCAAAGCAATTTCATCTTTATAGTTGCTGTATTTACAGCTATCCAAAATCAGATTCCAATTTTGCTCCTTCAGTTCAATTCATCTGTAGATCAGATCGGTCTTTTTAATTTGGGCAACCGTATACTTTCACCGCTGCAAATGATGCTAAGTATGATGGTTACTGCTTTATTCCCTATGTTCGCGAGATTAGCAGTTGATAATAAACCACTTTTTGCCCAGCGTATCAAGAGCCTGATGAATATCATTGTTCTGACCGGAATATGGGGCTGTTCCTGCTTTGCACTTTTTAGCAGGGATATTGTACACCTTCTCTATGGAGATTTATATATTACATCCGCAAATGTAATCCTGATTCAATGTTGGTTTACCATTTTTGTAGCCATCTATAATATTATCGGGATGGTAATACTTGCCAATGACAGGCAAAAGTTGCTGGCTAAGCTTTCTATCATCTACGGGGTTTTGGCAGCGCCTGTTTTTTACCTGGGTTCAAAACACGGAGCTACCGGTCTTGCCTGGGCATTTGTGATTGCAGCTTTTGTGAATATGACTTATCATTGGGTTATCTTCAGGAATCTACTTCAAAAGCGGATCTCCATTTTATATTCATTCGGTATATTTGTAGTAATCGGGTTGTTATCTTATGGAACTTTTCTTTATAAAATTGATTATTCCTTCACACTGAGATTAGTAACCGGCGCTTTGCTGTCTGCTGCCCTCTTCACCTATATGTATAAAGTGGAGTATTCGAAAATTAAACTTAAATAAAAAATAATGATATATAGAAGTAAGGCGCCTTTACGAATAGGATTTGCCGGAGGAGGCACGGACGTGTCACCATATTCTGATAAATTCGGAGGTGCAATATTAAATGCAACGATCTCTCTGTCTGCGAAAGCCAGTCTGGAATTGATCAATGAAAATAAGATTATATTTCATGCGCTGGATAGAGGTGAAATAGTTGAATTCGACCTTGCCCGCGAACTACCTGTTAATGGAGAACTCGATTTGCTGAAAGGTGCATACAATTATATGGCAAAGCATTATATAACGGAACCAAGAGGCTTTCGGTTATCCACCTACGTAGATGCACCGGCCGGCTCCGGCCTGGGCTCATCTTCTACGCTGATGGTAGCCATCCTCGGAACTTTTGTTGAATGGTTGAGCCTGCCCCTGGGTGCGTATGATATTGCTCACATTGCGTATGAAATAGAGCGTACCCACTTAAAAATGGCCGGCGGAAAACAAGACCAGTACGCAGCAACCTTTGGAGGCTTTAATTATATGGAATTCTATGCAGACGATAAAGTTATTGTAAACCCGCTAAGGATACATAAACCTTATGTATATGAACTGGAAAACAACCTTTTGCTCTATTATACTTCAAAAAGCCGGGTGTCCTCAACTATTATTGAAGAACAGCAAAAGAATGTCACTAATAAGAATGAAAAATCCCTGGAGGCGATGCATGTAATTAAAGAGCAGGCCAGGGAGATGAAAGAAGCCTTGCTAAAAGGGAACATTAATAGAATAGGTGAAATATTGGATGAAGGATTTCGTTACAAAAAAGAAATGGCTAAGGGAATAAGTAATCCGATGATTGACGAGATTTATGAAACAGCAAAAAGGGCGGGTGCCGTGGGCGGAAAAATTTTAGGCGCTGGTGGAGGAGGTTTTATGCTGTTCTATTGTCCGGATATAAGCAAATACAAAGTAATGCACGCACTGGAACCTTACGAGGGACAATTTAATGCATTTAGATTCGTTGAAGATGGATTATTCACATGGTTTATAAAATAGAATGGTTATGCAAAATGATTTAATTAGAAACAGGTTGAACACCTCAGCGGAGATCAAAGTAAGTATCAGTAATGACGAACTATTGGTTTCAGAAATAATGAAGATTTCGAATGCAATGGTAAATGCATTTAAATCCGGGAATTCAGTATATTTTTGCGGAAATGGAGGTAGTGCGGCCGATGCGCAACATCTTGCGGCGGAATTTTCAGGAAGATTTTATATTGACCGCAAACCCTTACCCTCCGAAGCATTGCATTGCAACACATCATTTCTAACCGCGGTGGGAAATGATTATGGATACGAAAATGTATATTCCCGGCTGATTGAGGCAATTGGAAAACCGGGGGATATACTCGTAGGAATTTCGACATCCGGCAATTCACCCAATATCTTAAAAGCCTTCGCAACTGCCCGGGCCAAAGAAATGATAACCGTTTGTTTTACAGGACAAGGCGGGGGCAGGATGGCAGGAACAACGGACTATTTAATTCAGGTACCAAGTGCGGATACTCCCCGCATCCAGGAATCCCATATTACTGTTGGACATATTATTTGCGAAATTGTTGAAACTACCCTATTCTCAAAATAATGAGAGAATGTATTATCCTGGCGGGAGGTATGGGAACCCGTTTGCAAAGTGTAATAACCGATTTGCCTAAATGTATGGCTCCAATCAACGGGAGACCATTTCTGCACTATATATTTGAATGGTTAAGAAAGAATAAATTCGACAGGATCGTATTATCATTGGGGTATAAAGCGGAAGCTATTATTGATTTTACCAATAGTGATTCATGGCCCTTCGAAATCATTTCTGAAATTGAAAAGGAACCACTTGGTACAGGCGGCGCCATGACTTTAGCACTCAATCATTGTTCTTCACCAAATGTGTTTATCATTAATGGGGATACTTTTTTCGATATACAACTGGATAAATTTCTTCAGTATCATTTAAAAACAAAGGCGGAACTGACAATTGCAGCCAAACCACTTACCAACTATGACCGGTATGGTTCGCTTTTATGCGGAAACGATGGACGGATTATTGGTTTTACAGAGAAAAAGTATACCACCGAAGGTATCATCAACGGTGGCATCTATTTGGTGAATTACCCATCCCTTCTTTTATCAGGGAAAAAAGGCAGGTTTTCTTTCGAAACGGATATCCTCGAAAAGGAATATCCTTCAGGACAGTTTTACGCTTACCCCGATAATGGATATTTTATTGATATTGGTATCCCGGAAGATTATTATAAAGCAGGGAGAGATTTTAAAGAATTTTTCGGTTAAAAAATATGAACGGATACAACTGCCTTTTTTTAGACAGGGATGGCGTAATAAATAAACACCGGCCCGACGACTATGTGAAGACATGGAATGAATTTGAATTCATTTCCGGATCCTTGGAAGCGTTGGCACGGTGCAGTAATATATTTCGTTATATATTAATTGTTACTAACCAGCGTGGGGTTTCGAAAGGTTTAATGAGTGAAGAAATGCTAAAGTCAATTCATGAGCAGATGGTCGGGGAAATCAACCAGAATGGAGGAAGAATCGACAAAATTTATTACTGCACAGCATCGTCAAAAGACGACATTAACAGGAAACCTAATCCGGGCATGGCATTGCAGGCTCTGAGAGATTTCCCTGCAATTGAATTTACCAGGTCAATAATGATTGGCGACAGTGACTCCGATATTGAGTTTGGCAGAAGATTGGGAATGAAAACAATCAGGGTAGGAATAAACGGATTGATGGAAGCAATGGATCTTGTAAATAGTAATGATTAATTCCGGATAGCATATGAAAGTTGCCATAGTTTCTGCATACTGTTTGGATTCAACCATGCCTTTAGCCATGCACCTGGCTGAAGAAGATCTGGACGTGCACTTGTATGGAATAATGCCCCGCTACAATCAAAATGTCTTTGTGGTTGATTTTTCCAAAAACAAGCAACCAAATGGATTTATTAAATACGATGTTTTGTCCGAAAAGATGGGCAAAAGTCTCTGTCAATACCTCTCCCGGGTTAAAACCAGGTTTTTTGTTTTTCCGGCCGGGGCCGGGAAAAAAGCTTTTTTCCCCGATATATATTATGCATGGAAATTTAGTCGTCAAATTATTAAGGGCAAGTTTGATACTGTGCACTTAATTCACACTGCCAATCGGTTTTCACTTTTATTAATGCACTTTTTAAAAAAGCAGAACATAATTCAAACACTGCATGAAGTTACAGCCCATAGCGGTGATACCAGTTCTTATTATATTAAAATTTTGAAATTACTTATAAAGAGAAATGTTCCTGTAATTTTTCATTCCCGGATTTCGAAGGATCGTTTCCTTGAGTATCGGGCATCTGTTACTCAATCAAATATTGGCAAGGATCTTTATACAATGTTTAGATTTAGTTTATATGAAACTTATAACCATTTTTTACCGGATACGGGGAATTCAACTCAGCAATCTGTTAACGGCTCAATTCCGGTCATCCTGCACCTGGGTAGGGTCGTTCCTTATAAGGGCATTGATATTTTAATAGATGCGGTTAAAATCATTCAAAAAAATCAGCCCATACATTTGATTGTCGCAGGCGGTGGCGATCCCTATTTTAATTTTGACGGAATTGATAGTTATGAATTTATTAATTATGCTGTCAGCAATGAAGAAATAATAGATTTGATCAAAAAATGCACTTTGGTAGTTTGTCCATACCGTTCTGCATCACAAAGTGGTATTCCCATGACAGTATTTCCTTTTAATAAGCCGGTTATAGCAAGCAATATAGGAGCGTTTAGCGAAATAATTGAGGACAATAAAACAGGTATACTGGTTGATAAATTAGACGCTGTTTCATTTGCAAACGCGATCGGCACCCTGGTTTCAAATAAGGAAATGCAGGATGAGATGGCAGCCAATATAGATAAAAAGTATAAACATGGCGAGTTTTCCTGGTCAAATATTGCCAAAGAAACAGCAGGGTTTTACAGGAGACATTTAAAGACGAATTAATTGCAAAATGATATTCAATGCAGTGATGCGGTAAGATACATTTTCGGCCTAGTCCAGCCATTTACACTTTAGCACTTTAGCACATTAGCACATTAGCACATTAGCAAATTAGCACATTAGCAAATTAACCACCAATATCTAAATCTTCCTTATTATCGCCGAACCCCAGGTATCCGGAAGAAGTATTGCTTTTTCAGGCTTTCCGGTTAAAAACTGGTTTAGTGCTTTTGAACAAGCCCAATCTGATTCCGGATTACTATAATCATGGATGCACATAAATCCCCCGCTATTTACCAGGGGGTAAAAGTATTCCAGCGCAGCAACGGTAGGATTATATTTATCAAAATCGAGTATTACCAGGGAGAATCTTTCATCAGGCATACCAACGGTAGTTTCCGGAAAAAATCCTTTTCTGACAATAATATTGTCCCTGTTTCCAATATGGTTTAATACTGATTCCAGGCTGGTGTCTCTAAACCGGTTGTCCTCATGCTCTTTTGCTTCAAGATCACGGTCATCAAAACCCTCAAATGTATCAAACAGGTATAATTTACGGTCAGGAGCAGTTGCATGAAGAAATTTACTGAGATTCCCTTTGTAAACGCCACATTCAGCAAATGCCCCCGGAATATTTTCTTTGTTTAATTGCTCAATGGATAATAAAAAGCAACCATATCTTACGGGATCAAGTAAAATGCTTTCCCTTTGTTGGTCTGAAAAATATGGCTTAAGAAACCAATCTGAAGCGCATCTGTTCTTTCGATATTTTTGGAGCCTGTATTTGAAAGCATTTACCCCCGTAAATTTCATGAGAGTTTTTCTCATCCTGGAAAAAGTATTCCCCTGCATAATTGTAAAATTTTGTGGTACTGGTTATTATTTTTCGTCAAACATAGTCAATAAATCAATAGCAACTGGGTAAAATGAAAAAATGTATTTCTTTTTGTCTGCAGCACTGGCTTACGAATGCAAATTTATTTTAATAGCCCCTCCCCGCATTTGAAGAAGTGAATACAAAACTAACCTGTTGATACAACAATTATTTCCTATGGTACTTTAATAACAAGGCCCCTGCTGTGGTTACGTTCCGGAGGCTATCGGTGAACCTTAGACGAAGGAATAGGCGGATAACGGAATTGCCACCGGTTTCATTCTAGTGTAATGTTAAGTGTAAAATGACCTAAATTAATGACACGAATTTTATGCAC
>JBDTWP010000252.1:0-10345 GCA_040006615.1 Ferruginibacter sp. | reverse complement strand
AACATATTGAAGAAATCCTTTTAGATACCGGCTTAAATATTCTTACTTTATTTGCCGATAATTTTGGAAATGCACTACCCAACAGGGGAAAGCTAAACCTTGAATTCGCTAATAATAAATTTAGCCTTGACTTTACAAGCAAAGCTGACAGTGCTGCAACGTTTATTGCGGCAAAAATCTATTGTGATCCAGATAAAGCGAAAGAAACCTATTTTCAAAACATACCTGATCCGGCAGAAGAAAAGACATTGGAAAAGAATGAAAAACTTGTAGGCAGTATTATAGCAACTTCGCGGCAGATAACATTAGCCATCTGGGATGACGCAACCGAAGACGGCGACAGTATTTCAATAAATATTGACGGAAAGTGGCTGGTACAAGGTTTTCCCGTTAAGAAGAATCCGCAATTCATCCTGGTAACATTAAAACCGGGACCGAATGTTATCACATTTATAGCAGATAATCTTGGATCGATCCCACCAAATACTTCCGTACTCGAAATTATTGATGGAAAGAAAAGAAAATCTTACCATATGGAAGCCAGCCCGGGAGAAATTAACCTGGTCAGGATCTTTTATCTTATAAAATAAGGGCTATCCCGTCGTAAAATGGGTACACTTTTTCTTTGCGATTTTCCCTGTATAATGCCTAATGAAGGAAGGTAATATTTTATATAGATTTTGAAATGGAATTGCCTGGAATGATCATCTCTAAAGCTGCCGGGAGAATGCTTGAGTTGATATTATTTACTTTTCCAAGATATTCTCCATCCACCTGGAAATGAGCTTTTCTCCCTGACCTGATTTGCAGTGATTTAGTCTGATAGACTTCAGTTTTGGCTGGATCATAAGATAAATGGGTTACCATCATTTTATAAATTTCAGCCAGGGAGATTTTTTTGATTACGATCACCTCGAAAACATCGTCATCGAGTTTCCCTTTCGGGTTTATTAAAGCACCGCTGCCATATTTTGTGGCATTGGCTATTACTACCATCGCAGCCCTTCTTTTTATATTGTTTCCATCCAACTGTATCTCCACCTGCATTTCCGGTTGCTGCCATAAAACCTTCCAGGATGCTTTAAAATATCCCCACCATCCCCTGGAGGCACTGGTCTCAAACTTTTTTATTACGAAAGCATTGAAACCGATATCCGCAAGGTGAATGCAAAGCTCCTCATTTATCCGGATCAGGTGTATACGCCTGGTATCACCCTGCAACGCAATTTCAAGTGCTTTGTCAGTGTCTGAAGGGATGCCTAGTTCTGTTGCCATTCCATTAGCCGAGCCCGCTGGTATGATACCTAAAGGGGTTTTGGAATTCACCAGGCAGTTGGCAACCAGTTTTACTGTGCCGTCTCCACCCACGGCCAACACACGGTCGGGCTTAATCGCTTTAATACGCTCAGTTATTACCTGCGTTGAACAGGACTTAGCAAGATTTAAAAAGCTGATCTGTGCAGGTTTACCATTAAAATGGTTTTGAATCACCAATTCCCAGTCTGTTGTATTATTGCCTGACGCCGGGTTAATTATAAAAAGTAATTTTACTTCTTTAGTACCATTCATACAATTTTTGCTTTTTGGGTTCATAATTGTTATAATAAAGATCATGGCAAGGCAAATAATATCTCAGCACACACATGTAAAAGTATACCATGGTTACGGTCATAAACATAATCTCACAATTTACGGTCATGTTTATGAGAAGAAGTCTGAAGCCGGAAGAAACTACCATAACAATATTCTGTCCAACATTATTTACCTGGTGAGCTTGTTTCTCATTAAACCGGTCGCAGGAGCTAAGGTGCAACTGGTATGGAGAAGCCAGATATTGAACGGGATTTCGGAGAAGGACGGTTTTTATAAATTTGAATGGGAGTCGGATGATGATGTCGCAGCAGGATGGCACACGGTTACCGTACACCTGCTGGACGAAGCAGGCAATATTGCAAAATCCGGAGCCGGGAAAGTTTTTGTACCGCACCTCACACAATTTGGATTTATTTCTGATATAGACGATACCGTAATGATTTCATATTCTGCTTCCATTTTTAAAAGGTTAAGCGTTTTATTTACCAGAAATCCCCGTAGCCGGAGCGCGTTTGACAATGTGGGACGCCATTATAAATTATTGTCTGAGGCACACACTACGGCCCTTGTCCCCAATCCGTTCTTTTACGTATCCAGCAGTGAATGGAATCTTTATGATGATTTGAATGAATTTTTTAGATTCAATGCCTTGCCGGAGGGCACTTTTCTTCTCAGCCAGGTAAAAAGATGGTACCAGTTATTAAGAACCGGGAAGACTATGCATGAAGGAAAATTGTTGCGGGTGTCCAGGGTACTAAATGCATTCCCGCTGCAACAATTTATTTTGATCGGTGACAATTCACAGGCAGATCCATATATATACGAGATGATATGCGAAAAGCACCCGGAAAAAATATTTGCTGTTTACATCAGGAGTGTAATTGAAAAAAAAGTGCCTGCCACAAAAGAACTGCTCAGTAATATTGAGAAATCAGGGATATTTACCTGCCTTTTTACAAACAATGAAGAAGCAATAATTCACTCAAAAAAGATAGGCCTTATTAATTGAATATGAGTTTATTTATGCGCATGTGCCTGAACGTTACTTTGCGTAATTGCTTCTACATTTTATCGGCATTGTGGAAATACCTGCTCAATAACTGCCCGGGAATACAGGTGCACTGGGATAGCTGATTTATAATAATTGAGGAGTGGAAGATCAAAATAGGTAGAAAAGAAGGTGTGTGATACATTTAATGAAGAAAATAAGTAGAAACCCCGGGGGAGATCAGGGAGAGACTAGGGGGAGATCAGTGACAGGGGTGGACCAAATGTGGCGAAGATGTGCAGAAGATGTTGAGATGATGTGGACTTATAGTGGGTAATAGTGGACTGAAAGTGGACTTTTTTTTGAGAATTTACCCCATATTTTGAATAATTCCTTAAAAAGATATGTATTTTTAGTAATACGATATCTATTTATTAGTAACACTAAAATACAATTTTTTAATGGCAATTACAAGAGATATTTTCAATTTATAAGGCAATCCTGGTAAAGTTATCCAGTACAAACGGAATGGCAGGAATTGAGCCCGGAGCGCTTCAGAAGAGGTTAAAATGTAGATTTGTGAGAGGCTTTGTGCTGAACCGGGATACCAGTTTATTCAATCTCATGAGTTTTTTTCTCAAAACAAAAATAGAAGCACCGGATAAGACAAATTTTTCCTTACCGAATTTGAAGGCAGGCATACATTTAAAACCCCGGAATCCGCAACCAATGTTGTTGTGCAATTAGCCTGCGGTCTTTTCAATTTCCCCGGTAAATGTGGTTATATCCTATGGGCTTAAAGCCATATTTGCTGATCCATTTCATTATACTCCTGTTTAAATTTTTTATGTGAAGTAACCCTTTTTAAATAGGAAAAAATTTACCGAACCATTGTAATAAAGAAGCTTTCCCGGTACTTCCGGTAAAGGAGATAAAGCAGTTGAATTAAATTCCGGAATTGTATTCTTACTTTAGGAATACTATTCCGATATTTGGCGGCCGGTTTAGTAAGTAATGTAAATAAGTTAAGTTCCCCAAACAATAAACAGAAAACAGAAAACAGTAAACAGAAAACAGTAAACAGTAAACAGAAAACAGAAAACAGAAAACAGTAAACAGAAAACTATAAACAGAAAAAACGATCATGCTTAAAGCCAAATTCACCGAAAAAAAATTCATTGTCACCATCATCTTTGTTACTTCCTTATTTCTGCTTTGGGGTATTGCTATTACCATGGGTGATGTATTGAACCGTCATTTTCAAAATGTATTGCATGTATCCAAGGCCCAGTCGGGGCTGGTTCAGTTCTCTATATTCGGGGCATACTTTGTAATGGGCATCCCGGCAGGATTGTTTATGAAGAAATTTGGATACAAGATGGGCGTGTTGCTAGGGTTGTTTTTATATGCTGCGGGCGCATTTTTATTTGTGCCGGCAGCAGGTGCGGAATCATTTGGTTTTTTCAGGATAGCCTTATTTGTACTCGCATGCGGATTGGCCACGCTCGAAACTGTTGCACATCCCTTTGTTGCGTCATTGGGCGACCAGCGTACCAGTGACCAGCGAATCAATTTTGCACAATCCTTTAATGGCCTCGGTGCTGTAATTGGTCCGTTGATAGGTAGTTATTTTATTCTGCGCGCAGGCCAGGAACATTCCAATGACCTGGTTTCTGTGAGAACCTTATACGTTGTGATCGGAATTGTCATAATGGTGATTGGTATTGCATTTTCTTTTGTAAAGATACCTGCCCTCATTGATCCGCACGTTACGCTAAAAGAGGTAGATCCGGATGCAGTAAATGTAGATATAGAACCAGGCAGGAAATTATTTCAGCACAGGCATTTTGTATGGGCCGTAGTTGCGCAATTTTTTAATGTGGCTGCACAAGGTGGAACCTGGGCTTATTTTATAAATTACGGGCATGAAAAAATGGGTTTTACGGATGAAAAGGCGGGTTATTATTTTTCATTGAGTATGGTGATGATGATGATCGGGCGATTTGCAGGAACAGCCATTATGAAGTTTGTGGCACCTAATAAATTATTGGCAGGGTTTGCAGCAGGCAGTATTTTAATGTGCCTGATTATTGCGCAAAGTTTTGGATGGCCTTCATTTATTGCGTTGCTGATGTTAAACTTCTTTTTCAGCATCATGTTTCCTACCATCTTTAGTTTGGGTTTAAAGAATTTAGGGGCGCATACCCAACAGGCATCTTCCTTTATTGTGATGGGCGTGGTAGGGGGTGCTGTGTTTCCGCCAATAATGGGTCTGATCGCCAATCATGATGTGGCGCGTGCATATTACCTGCCGATCATTTGTTACTTTGTTATTTTCCTGTTTGGATGGAAATTGTTTAAAGTAAAACATTGACAGGATCATGCCGCGCTGCTCCATAAAGATGACATCTTTAGAGAAAAACATAAAAAGATTGTTATGGAAAAAAAGATTCTTGATTTATTCAGACTCGACGGCCAGGTTGCATTGGTAACCGGTGGTAATCGTGGACTTGGCCTGGTAATGGCAAAGACGATGGCAGAAGCAGGAGCAGGCATCTGTATCGCTGCCCGGTCAAAGAAAGAAAATGAGGAAGCAGAAAAGGAAATCAGTGAATTATATGGTGTTAATTGTATGAGCACAATTTGTGATGTTACGAGTGAAGAAAGTGTAAAGGAAACTGTCAGACAAACTGTGGACCGATTTGGGAAAATAGATATTTTAATAAATTCCGCCGGGATCAATATCAGGGGTGCTATTGAAAACCTGTCACTGGATGATTTCAATAAAGTAATGCAGGTGAATGTTACGGGATCATGGTTAGCCTGCCGGGAAGTAGTACCGGTTATGAAGAAGAATGGGTATGGGCGCATCATCAATATGGCCTCCATGCTTTCTGTAATTGCTATACCGGAGCGTACTCCATACGCAACCAGTAAGGGAGCCATTCTCCAGCTTACACGTTCCCTTGCAATGGAATTGGCAAAAGAAGGGATCAATGTCAATGCCATTTTACCCGGCCCTTTTGCCACCGATATCAATCTTCCACTTATGAATGATCCTGAAAAGTATAAGTCGTTTGTAAATAAGATACCGATAGGGCGCTGGGGCGAATTGTATGAAATAGGCGGGATTGCACTGTATCTTGCGAGTGCTGCTTCCAGTTATGCAACGGGCGGTTGTTTTTCTGTGGATGGGGGGTGGACTGCTACATGAAATTTGTTAATTTGCTAATTTGCTAATGTGCTTCATTTTCACATTTTCACATTTTCACATTAAAATATTTATGAGTATAGAAAGCATGAGGCTGGTTCAGATTATTCATCCGCAAACTGGTCGCAGCGTTGCGCTGGTTCGGGAGCCATCGCTTGTATTATTAAAAGATACAGGTTCTATTTATCAGCTCGCTCTTGATTCGCTTGACAAACAGGAGAATATAGAAAATTTGGTCTTATCCCGGTTATCAGGTGAATTATTGGATTATAATCCGGTTTATGAAGGTAAAAATGAATGGAAGTTATTGCCCTCATTTGACCATCCTCAGAACCCTTCTGCCTGTATTGTTTCGGGTACCGGCCTTACTCATAAAAACAGCGCGCTAAACCGGCAGATGATGCACGGGACAGGGGAAGTGAAGCTTACAGACAGCATGCAAATGTACCAATGGGGCCTGGAGGGTGGCCGCCCGGAAAATGGGGCTCCCGGAGTGCAACCGGAATGGTTTTATAAAGGAACAGGAAATATACTGCGTGGCCATGGTGAACGCCTTGAAATACCCTGGTTTGGCAATGATGGGGGTGAGGAACCTGAAGTGGCCGGTGTTTATATTGTTGACCGGAAAGGCCAACCATGGAGAATAGGTTTAACTACGGCGAATGAATTTTCAGATCATATAATGGAGAAGAAGAACTACCTGTACCTGGCACCTTCCAAATTAAGAAATTGTGCGATTGGACCTGAACTCGTGTTGACTTCCGATTTTGAATCGGTGCATGGAACGGTTAGTATTTCAAGAGACGGAATTATTACCTGGTCAAAAAATATACAGTCAGGAGAAAAGAATATGGCCCATAGCCTGGCAAATCTTGAACACCATCATTTCAAATATCCGGATCATCGGGTTCCCTTCCAGGTCCATGTACATTTTTTCGGTGCTGACGCGTTTAGTTTCGGAGACCAGGTAGTATTACAAGACGGTGATCTTATGATAATTAATTGGGAAGAACTGGGACGCCCGCTTAAAAATCCATTACAGATATCAATAGATTCAGAAAAGTTGGTAAAAGTTAAGACATTGACAATTGACCACTGACGATTGCCCATTGCCCATTGCTCATTGCCGATTTCCCATTGCCCATCACCCATTGCCAATTGCTCATTGATGGCTTTTACCCTCACTCATTCTCATCAAAGTTTCCATTTGCGCTTTTCTGTTTGACTCAATTTTATCGTGATGGATTACGGCAAGGGTGGGGGCGATCACCAGGCTGACGATACTCATCAGTTTGATAAGAATATTCATGGATGGGCCCGAAGTATCCTTAAACGGATCACCTACCGTATCGCCGGTTACGGAAGCCTTGTGTGGATCTGAATTTTTATAAAAAGTTTCACCGTTGATCACCGCCCCTTTTTCAAAAGATTTTTTTGCATTATCCCATGCACCACCGGCATTATTTTGGAAGATTCCCATTAGTACACCACAAACAGTAGCGCCTGCAAGAAATCCTCCCAATACTTCGGGTCCGAAAATAAAGCCAATGATAACGGGTGTTAATAAAGCGATTGCGCCCGGTGCCATCATTTTTTTGAGTGAGGCATGTGTTGAAATGGCCACACATTTATCGTATTCTGGTTTGCCGGTACCTTCCATTATGCCGGGAATAGTGCGGAACTGGCGGCGAACTTCTTCTACCATTGCCATAGCTGCCTGCCCAACCGCCCTGATAGCTAAGGAAGAGAAAATAAATGGTATCATTCCGCCAACAAATAAACCGGCGAGCACGTCGGCATGGTATATATTAATTCCATCAATGCCGGCGATGCCCACAAAAGCGGCAAACAATGCCAGTGCAGTTAAAGCAGCAGAAGCAATGGCAAAACCTTTTCCACTTGCAGCAGTAGTATTACCAACAGCATCCAGGATATCTGTTTTTTCCCTTACCTCTTTGGGCAATACACTCATTTCTGCAATTCCACCCGCATTATCAGCAATTGGTCCAAAAGCATCAATCGCCAGTTGCATCGCGGTGGTAGACATCATACCTGCCGCGGCAATCGCCACACCATATAATCCCGCACAGGCGAAAGAACCGTAAATTCCTGTTGCAAGCACCAATATTGGTAACAAGGTACTTTCCATACCTACGGACAAGCCACCGATGATATTGGTAGCATGTCCGGTCGCGGATTGCCTGATAATACTCAATACCGGCCGTTTACCCATGGATGTATAATATTCTGTAATGAAACTCATTAAGGTTCCAACTCCCAGGCCCACCATAATAGCGCCAAAAACACCCATTTTAGTAAATTCGTGGCCTCGCAAACTCATCGTTTCGGGCATTAGCCACATGACCAAAAAGTAAGAAGCAACAGCGGCTAAAACAATGGAACCCCAGTTGCCCATGTTCAATGCTTTTTGAACGGCATGGGTGTTGAGCGGGGAGTTTTCTGAAATACGGACGAAGAAGGTCCCTACGATGGAAAAAAAGATACCTGCGGATGCGATCATCATGGGTAAAAGAATTGGTGACATCCCTCCAAAATTATCCGTCAGCGCATTGGTTTCCCTTCCCAAAACCATCGTAGCCAAAACGGTTGCCACATATGATCCAAACAGATCAGCTCCCATACCAGCCACATCTCCTACATTGTCGCCCACATTATCTGCGATTGTAGCGGGATTGCGCGGATCGTCTTCCGGTATACCAGCCTCCACTTTTCCTACCAGGTCGGCACCTACATCGGCAGCCTTAGTATAAATACCGCCACCCACCCGTGCAAATAAAGCGATGGATTCGGCGCCCAAAGAAAAGCCTGTTAATATTTCGATCGTCCGTTCCATTTCCACGCTGTCAACAATGGCATCCGGCGCAAAAACCATTTTTAAAATAATGAAGAGTCCGCCGAGGCCCAGCACAGCTAAACCGGCAACCCCCATGCCCATAACCGAACCCCCGGTAAATGAAACCAGTAATGCTTTGCTTAAACTGGTCCTGGCAGCATGGGCGGTACGCACATTTGCCCTGGTGGCTACCTTCATACCAATAAACCCCGCCAGGGCGCTAAAGAAAGCCCCCATAACAAACGCCAAACCGATACTCCAATGGCTGCTAGAATTGCTATATCCCATTATACCTAACAATAAGGCACCGATCAAAACAAAATAACCGAGGATCCGATACTCAGCTTTTAAGAAAGCCATGGCACCTTCAGCGATATAAGTGCTGATCTCTCTCATGCGGTCGTTACCGGAATCCTGTTTGGAAACCCAGGCAAATTTTACAAATGTGTACAATAAGCCTACAATGCCCATTGCCGGAATAACGTAAATCAAATTGTCCATAAGTAGTGGTTCTTATTTTTGGATGCCAAAAATAGGATAATTGGTTCAAATACAACCAGATTAGGATTTATTCTTGATAATTAAGGAAAAAACTGTCTTTTGGAGGGATACTTCAATTAGCGGGTCTTAAATATCTGTTGCTTCACCATAGGCAACAGCGGTTGCTTCTTTCAACCCTTCGCTCATTGTGGGGTGAGGGTGAACAGTGTTTAATATTTCGTGCCCGGTTGTTTCCAGTTTGCGGGCAGCAACTGCTTCCGCTATATTTTCCGTAACATTCATACCAATCATATGACAACCAAGAAATTCCCCATATTTGGCATCGTATATTACTTTTACAAATCCTTCGGTAGCTCCTGCTGCACTTGCTTTACCGCTTGCCATATAAGGAAACTTGCCCACTTTAATTTCATATCCGGCATCTTTTGCAGCTTTTTCGGTATAGCCCACTGAAGCTATTTCCGGTGAACAATACGTACAGCCCGGTATGTTATTATAGTCGAGCGGCTCCGGTTGATGGCCACTTAAATGTTCTGCCGCATTGATCCCTTCTTTGGATGCAACGTGTGCAAGCGCCTGCCCCGGAGTACAATCACCAATTGCGTAGATGCCTGGTACATTCGTTTGCCCGTTGGCGTCAACCAATATTTTTCCCCTTTCTGTTTTAATTCCCAACTCTTCCAAACCAATATTTTCAATATTGGCCACTACGCCAACTGCACTTAAAATGATATCAGCTTCTAAAATAACTTCTCCGTTCGGTGTTTTTACTGTTGCTTTTATGCCTGCGCCGCTCGTATCTACGCTTAATACCTCGCTACTGGTCATGATCGTCATGCCCTGCCTTTTAAACTGCTTTTCCAATTCTTTGCTGATATCTTCATCTTCTACCGGTACTATGCGGGGCATAAATTCAACGATGGTAACTTTAGTACCGAGGCTGTTGTAGAAATAAGCGAATTCCGACCCGATGGCACCACTGCCACACACGATCATCGTTTTTGGCAGTTCAGGTAAAATCATCGCTTTGCGATAACCGATGATCTTTTCGTCATTGATCAACATTGAGGGCAATTCGCGTGCCCTGCCGCCGGTGGCAATAATTATATTTTTTGCTTCCTGTATTTGTTTGGTGCCATCTGCTGCAGTTACTTCCAGTTTACCAGGCGCAAGCAGTTTGCCAAAGCCCATGATCACA
>JBDTWP010000251.1:0-10405 GCA_040006615.1 Ferruginibacter sp. | reverse complement strand
CCATACGCATTGCATCCAGCTCCTGTAATCTCTCCTGCTTCTTATTTAATTTCTTAGTAAGTCCGGATATTTTATCTTCCTGTTCTCTTACGTCCTTAGTTGCTGATTGTGCATCTTTGGCTTCCTCATAAGCGTTTTTAGCCCTCTTTTTCGCTTTTTTTGCATCTTTTACACTACCGTTAACAGCCTTCGATGACTGGTCGCTACTCGAAATGGCTGCATCCTGTGCGTCAGACTCAGCTGAATGTGCTTTTGCCTGATAATCGGATAATTTATTTCGTGCAGTCGTCAATTGAGATGTAAGATCTGCAATGTCATTGCTCACTTTTACGTACTCTAAATTTAACTTTCCAGTGTCCGCAACTGTCTTATATTTTTGAGAATAGGCTGAAAGGCCAGCCATTGCCAATATCAAGAAAGTAAATATTTGAATAAGCTTTTTCATGTTTTTTATTTGAGAATGAATAATTATTTAAAGTTAAATTGTCAAATATAATACCAAAGGAAATTCGCCAAACAATTTAATACCGCATTGTTCACAGATTCGATATTAAACTCTAACTGATGAATGATAATTAATACAGTGAAATCAAAAATGGCCAGGAGATTTTGCTTTATTGTAAAACAGTGATTCATTTAAACACCCAGGAATCATCCATCCATGTAGTTATGAGGATATTAAGGAAAATAAAATAACAGGATGATGATTTCTTTGGAATGCACCCGTTTCCTTTCGCTTATTTATTAAAGTTGTAATTTGTGGAACGATGAATAAAAGATCTTATTATATAGCTGCAGTAGTATTGCTCCTCACCGCTTCATATTTTATTGTAAAAAAACTTAAGAGAACTCATGTTCCGCAAATAAATTTATCCGGCATCACTTTAAAAGATTTAAATGGAAGGATAGTTAATTTAAATGAATTTGCCGGTAAGCCATTGGTCATTAATTTCTGGGGAAGCTGGTGCGGCCCCTGCAGACAAGAATTTCCCGGCTTTGAAAATATTAAAACAAAATATGGCAGTCAAATTAATTTTCTAATGGTATCTGATGAACCGGTTGACAAAATAATAAAATTTAAAGAGGAAAATACCTATACATTCTTTTATGCGCAATCGCAAACGCCATTTCATGATCTGGGCATCAGGTCTGTACCTTTCACCTATTTTTATGATGCCAGGGGGACGCTTATTGTTAAAAAAAAGGACCCTTTGAATGAGGAAGAATTAAATGGACTAATTGCTGAGATGGTAAGATAATATGCGAAATTGAAAGAGATTTTTGCTCCTCATTTCAGTGCCAGATAGTCATATTTTTTCTGTACGGGCCCACAGTATTAAAATGAACCTTTGTTTTTTTTCGGTGAAAATCACGCCTGAATAAAACAAAAAACGATGGCCTCCTCCTGCATGAAGCTATACCGGGAAATGTTTATAAGTCACTTTAATTTCACATATATTTGTCCAAAAACTTACCTGGATGATTACTATCAGAAAAAAACGGCTTTTCTTTACATTAACTGAGAACTGGTTTGGTTATAAATTCAAATGGAGCGATCTTTTTCTTCCTGTGTGTTACAGGGCACTCAGAAACGATGTAAACTATCAACTTTATTTTGGTGTAAAAAAATATACAAAAACTGTAGTGCTGCCAATTGATAAACCAATTGAAGAAATTCACGCCAACTTTAATAAAACCCTGAAGGCCCATATTAGAAAAGGTGAGGCTGCAAATGTGCAATGCTACACGAATAATGATATTGCGGGTTTCGCAGCATTTTACAACCCTTTTGCCATCCTTAAAGGATTGCTCCCTTTAGATGTAAACACAATACATGAATATGCCATCGCTGAATGGAAATCCAGCTATGCCGTTATGAATGGCGAGATACTGGTTGCCCATTCATACCTTGAAGATAAAGAATCAGGCATAGTAAGGTTAATGGAGTCGGGTTCGATGCGCTTGCATGATGAGTTTGACTCAAAGACAGTAGCCCATGCTAATAAAGTGTTGCATTATTATGATATAAAATATTTTAAAGAAAGAGGGCTGCAAATCTATGATTTTGGAGGATGGGATGATTTGCCCGGTTTGCTTGAATTCAAAGAATCTTTTGGGGCATATCCAATCAATATATATAATTATTTTTCTTATGCTTACAATATAAAAGAGAATTTGAAGGGAATTGCGAAGTATATAAAAAAGAAATGAATTTTAAACTTTATTCCCTGGAATATTTATGGCTTCCATTTTTTGCCAATAGAAAGTCAAACCGGATGATTAGTGGCTACGAAGTCCACACCAGATGGCGGGGATTCCGAGATTGTATTGATTCAAAAAAAACTGCCTCCGGGGAAGAGGCAGCGATTTAATTCAACGGCAGATAACTTTATGAAATTATTGCACGATCACTTTTATGGTGCTGATTCGTTTATCCGGAGCTGTTACTTCCAACTGGTAAATGCCCGTAGTCAATTTACCTGCAGGTGCAAATGTTTCCATTGAGCTACCTGTTGAATGGCTGGATTGTTTTGTCATCATTGCCTGCCCCAGTGAATTGATCAATTTAATATTATAGGTGCCTTTTGGCATATTATTAAATGCGACCCCGATCATATTGCCTGTTACAGGGTTTGGATAAATACTGATCCCTGCACCTGTTTTACCCAGTTTAACAACTACTACCCTGCTATAGTCAAAAGCGCCGCCCTGGTTATAGCTGAGTATTCGGTAAAAATTATTACCCTGCAGGGCGTTTACGTCTAAAAAATTATAGGAAGCACTACTACCGTTTGCACCTTTTGCAATAGTTGCATTGACCTTACTAAAATTTACACCATCCGTACTTTTTTCCACATCATATTTACTGATATTAATCTCATTTTCAACGGTCCAGTCTACTGCAATATCAGCGCCATGTTGGTATGCCTTAATACTGCTGAAAGTTACAGGTAAGGGTCCGGCACCAGAAAGTTTAAATACAATTTTAAAGCGATTGTTTGCGGCACTTTTAGGGTCTCCGTTTATTATGAAGTTAAACTCGCCGGCGGTTGTAACGCTTACCGGTGTCTTATCACCAGTGTAGCTATCTTCTAAAAAAGCTGTGAGAGTGGGATCCAGATTGATTGGCTCAAACTGGAACTGGTAACTGCGTTGGGTGGTTTTGGTTAGTTTGAAAAATAAGGTATCGTTTGAAGTAATTGGTTGTCTCCGTTCTACCGCCAAAAGTTTATTAAGACGCAGGAAGCCAAGATTTTCATTGACGTTTGTAAATTTCAAGGCATCCTGTATATCCACCTTATCATTAAAACCGGCATCAAACTGAGCCAGGTTACCATCAACCAGCAGGGTAGAGTTATCGGCATTTAATTGCATAAGGTTAGTTCTGAACGAAGCAGGCTGGCTTAACGGTGAAGCAGGGCGGAAAAGAAGCGGGTTGTAGTCCGTTGATTTATTACCCTCATTAAAGACCATTGATGTTGCGGGATTATTTGTGCCATCTGTTTCAACAAAGAATGCCTGGCTTGACTGTATGTAATTCCTTTGTATTGAAGTAGCAGGTGTTGATGGCAAATAGATCCCTGAATTTGGAGCGGTTTCTTCCATGGTTACAAAGACACCAAGCGTAGCCAAAGAAGGGTCATATACATAAAACCTGGCCGGATTGATGCCTACCTTGCTTATTTTATTAAAATCAATGCTTGATGCGTATGGATTGCCTATCAAAGGAAAAGTGACCGGCAAGCTACTGACGTTAAATGTTTGAGTGCCGGTTTGTAAAAACCCTCTGCTGCTTAACGTAGTGTTATTCATATTGCCAAAAACTGTATTATCGGGAGCCCTGTTTCTATCACCTCTTACAAATGCATAATAACCGATACTGGCCCCGGAAAGGGAGTTTTCAGAGAGATTCTGAAGTTTTGTATCCCCGATATTGACATAACTGTTGGTAGCTGAGGCGTAAGTTTTCATGGAATAATTATTAAACCCACTATAATCCAGTCCATTACCTCCACTACCTGTAGGGTTGGGGCCCGTAACAAACATTCCTTTCCCGGCGACATAGGTTCCCGGTGCACCTTCCTGCCAGGAATCAAATATGCTACCCGTAAAGCTCAGCGGGGAAGTTATCAGGCGCCAGGAGCGGCTCATTGGATAATACCGTTCTACGTTAAATCGTCCAGATCCATAGGTAATAGTAGTATTTGCCGGTACCGAATCTACCCTGGCTGTGGCAGTTGCTGTTGATCTAAGTTTAAGATCAAAATTGGATAAAGCAAAGGTTATAGCGTTTCTGAATGTTAAAGTATTACTTACCTCCACCGATTTATTTAAGGTGACCGCAGCATTATTACCAATGGTCAAATTTGCCATAGGTGTAATTGCCGCAGGGAAAGGGACACTGGTAGACGCATTAAATACATAACTGGCAGAAGGGCTGTATGCTTTGACAAGGAATGCGTCGTTTATTATTGATCCGGTGGAAGAACCGGTAGCTGCTCCTTCTATACCACCGGTATTGGCAGTGATAAGCGTCGCTCCTGCCTGTAAATCAAACTTTCCGGTACCCGCTGCGCCATTATTCGTATTAGTTACAACATTGTAAATTCCGCAATCCAGAGAATCGGTTGGCAAAATAGTGAGTGTACCAATATTGGTAGGGGCGGCAACGACGGCGGACCTGACTAAATCCAGGGAACTCAACAAGGTTAATTTGCTATTGGGAATGATACCATCGCCTACCTTAAAATTGACCAGGCCATTTTTATCTGGTGATGTGTTTGTATAAGTATGAGGTAAAGTGCCTTTAAAAACTATGGTACCATTCGATTCTCCTGTACCTGTGATTTGTCCCCTGTTGCTAATAAACAAGCTCTTTGAAACATTCATAATAGTACTCCCGCTTGTTCCGGGGTTCAAATCAATCTGACCCGTTACAGTTGCGCCGGTACCAGAAACTGTTACATTTCCAAGTATATTAAATATCCTGTTGGTACCACCATCCCCGACTTTCAAAACAGCCGGCGAAGAAGCATCACCACTCACTGTCAGGTTTCCGCCCATAATCATATTATTACTCTCTAAAATATGGGTACCACCGGAAATAACAAGACTATCGTAATTATAGGTACCAATCGCTGAAGGTATAAGTACTGGTATTAGTCCTGATCCAATGCTAAAATTCAAGGTACTGCCTGCTACTATGAAACCTTTTCCTGCAGGAGTAAAAGAAGTAATTGAATACCCGTAACCGGTTGCAGTATAGACAGCAGCACGAGGTACCTGCAGACTTCCTGTTATCTTAACCGTATCTGCACCGGATAAAGTAACATTCCGCCCACCACCTGCGACAATTATATTGGGGTATTTGAATGCAGGTGTATTGGTTGCAGCATTAGTCTTAAAACCAGGAATTGTTTGATCCCCGGCACCGTCAAAAATAAAATAGGTAACGGCATTGGCATTTTGCCGGTAGTTGGTCAGTGACACTGCAAATTTACCAGCAATATAAATTGGTCCGCCAAAAAAATCCAATTTAAAATTCTGCAGATCCCCGCTTATTTCCAGGTCATTATAATGTTCCCAAACTTCATAGGTAACATTTTTTGTTCCTGAAACATATATATTGACTTTAGAACCGGTTACAGTATAAGCGCCGGAACCCGCGCGAACAAAATTACGGGCGTAAATAACATGATTAGGCTGCACAGAACCCAAAGCATCCAGGATTCTGGGTCCCGAGTTTGAATTTGTAATATTAAAGTACTGGAAGCCTGGTATTGTCTGTGACGAAGCGGAACTAAAATTTACAGTAGCGAATCTGACCGGAACAGCAGGAGGATAGGAATAATTTGATAGTCCGCTCAGATCAAAAACATTGGCGATATCAATAACAGGGCTGGGAGAAAAATCCCCCAATGTAATAACACCACCGCCACGGTTCCCGTTAATTGTAAGATTATAATAGCTGGCGGGGGTAATACTTTGCGCACCGGTGCCGGCATAAATAAAAGTATTTGAATTTGTAAGTACGTCCGGAGACGCACCCGAAACAGAATATGCTCCCGTTATAGTAACCGTGGACGGCAGAATTTTGGAAACTGTTCCTGAGAGGGAAAGACTACCATAAGGAAGATTAAGAATATTTTGCGTAATACCTGAACTTGCATAACCAAAAGTACTTGAAGCCGCGAAGGATGCTGATCCGGTAAATCTTGCTGTATCGTAAACGTTTAGTACGGCTGAACCAAGCATTGTCAAAGTCATTCCTGCACCCACAGTTAACTGGTAAACACTGATACCTGTACCATTGTTGATGGTTGGCTGGGTTCCGGATGTTGAATTTATAATAGCAATTTCTGTAGACGCGCTCGGAAAGCCGATTGTAGTCGGAGCGATCCAGTTACCAGCGTTGGTCCAGTTCGTATTGCCGCCAAGACCTGTCCAGGTAAAGGTAATAATGATTAAGGGATTGTAAACAGAACTGCCATCACTTCCAATATAGTACTGTGTATTGAGAGCTGAAATCCCCAACCCGGATTTACCAACTTTTGGTATCGAAGTATTACCAGTAGTAGCTATCAGGGCCCCATAATTCGTAGTGGCGCCATCAGTAAGACGTAAAGGTGCAATAGAATCCACCGCTCCAATATTAGCGCCAACAGCAGTTAATGAAACCGTTGTAACCCCTAATGTAAAACCACTTGTACTAATTGTCCACCTGGTGTCGGTTCTTTTATCCAGGTTTACCCCGTTGTCGGCAATAGCGGGTGATATTGCTGTAACCCCTACCACGGGAGAATGGGAAACGTAAATCATTCCTGCAGTGCCCCCGCTTAAATTAGCTGTAGAAAAAAATACATTTAAGGTCCTGTCATTTACCCCGGTTCCAAAGGGGAAAGACCCATCTGTAACCGATGTAACAGGCAAACCAGTAGCAGGGAAATATCTGCCCAGCGTTCCGTTTGTAATATAACCGCCGGAATAGGCTAATTGTGAGGATAAGTTTGAATTGGTTAATTGAAGCGTATTGCCGAAACCAATATCCAAATTTCCACTTACCATTATTAAAGTGCCGGTAAGGATACGATTGAAACCTGGCGGAAAAGTTACTCCTAATGTATTACTGACAGACAGGTTCGTTGGCCCCCCTGCGGCAGGAAATTCAATCACCGAAGCAATTTGATTATTAGGGCCATTATAAATAAGCGTGGTGCCTCCAGTTCCTGAACCTCCATAGGTGATAGCGGCTCCCGCACCCGCTGTTAACTTGCCGGTAATAGTACATTTCGCTGAAGAAGGACTATTGGTGTTAATAACATTTAAATTACCAATCAAACTAACTCCGCTGGTAAAGTTGGTATTACTTACCGTGATGTTGGAACGCCCGGCTGCCGGAGCCGCCCAGCCTCCTGAAATATTTACGGTTTGCGCTAAGCTTCCTGAAAACTGGATTGTCATTTGAGCGCCCGGATTAGTACCTGAGCAAAGCCAGGTTGAAGATTTTGTTACATTTCCCTTGAAATTCAGAATACCCAAACCCGGTAGTATTCCGCCAACGCCATCCAGGCTCCCACCCGTCTGCGAAAAAGTTCCCGAAACGTTCAGTGTTGTAGTATCAGCCGCTGACTGAAGCATTAATTTGCTAGTTGCCCCGCTTTGGACATAGTTTACGGTATTTATGGTACCGCCTGATGTTCCTGCCAAAACAACTGGTTGGTTATTAGAGTTGGTTACAGTGAATGTACCAAAAATGTACATTGTGGTGCCGGCCAGATTTAAATTAACCGTGGCGGACTGGGAAGGGCAATTCCAGTTAAAATTGTAAAAATCTATTGGGGTTAACCCGGTGGGCGCAGTATTCGTGATCCCGGTAATATTACAAAAAGAACCTGACTGCCAGATTGATGCAGGGATTGCTGATCCGTTGAGCGCATGGAAATAACTGGCTCCGGACGCCCAGGAAATGGCAGCGGCATTTGTACACGAAAAAACACCTGAAGTATAAATAATGGAACCGGTGATAGTGGTGCCACCTGTACCAGCCACATCAAAATCCAATTTTGCGCCAGCACCGGATAAGGTTAAAGCGCTGTTGATAATTATTTTTCCGCCTGTACCCGGCACAATTCCAAAAGTACCAGTGTTCATCGTAAAAGCTGCCGCATTACTAAGGCGAATCGTAAGAAAAGTTGAGGCTAAAATACTACCATTTGAAGTGAAAGTCAGGGGGGTAACTCCGTTCAATGTAAGAATATTGGCCGGGTTATCAGTTTCAAACGATACAGCAGATGTGCCCGAGGCAATAGTGATTCCTGCAATAGTTTCATTCGCAACATGATCTAAAGCTATGGGAGCAGTAGCGTTAAAAATCAGCATATCAGTGTTCGCCGGAGTCGTTCGGGAAGGTGTCCAGTTAGCAGCAACCGTGTAATCGGTAGACATAGATCCATTCCAGGAGTATTGTCCAATGGAAACTTTAGTAAACACAAAAAACGTGATAAAAAGCAGGTAAGACTTCCTCATAATGAATTTCTTTAAAAATGAAAACCAACGACTGAAATTTCTGAGGGTTCAAATAAAAAGGGAACGACTCAAATAGAAGAATTTCCCGGGATAGAGTAACTTAAAATAAGGAAGTAATTAATAGGAAAGCGTGGAGATAGGTAAGTAGAGGAAACAAAAATAGTGGTTTTACCGGAAATAACAAATATTATTATTTTTAAAAGAGATTAATGCCTGACAGTGCCTAACAAGTTTTTTGTTGTATTATACTTTCCAGAACATTGAAGTTGATATTAAATGTATCATTGTAGCCCCACGAGCAATATAGTTTTTATTATTTCGTTTATATTGGCAAGGTATTTGCACAATTTCTTGCAGAAACCAACTTTATCCAATATCGGGGAATAAATGCCACAACTCACTATTGGCAAGAGTCTTTCTTTTCAAAAAATTATATGAATATTGATTGCGCAGTGTGATGAAAATCATGCTTAGGATTTTATTTTCTTAATTAGTATCATTTTGATATATAATTAAATTCCATATACTTTTTAAAACCAATATTTTATGTCCCCAAATTTAATCAACTACCCAGCCAGATTTATTTTTGCAAATTTCCTATTTGTAGCAGCCTTACTGTTTAGCCAGGCTGTTTTTGCAAAAAACTACTATGTAAGTAATTCAGGAACTGATGCCAACGCTGGTACTTCTACGGGAGCAAGCTGGCTCACGATTAAGAAAGTAAACAGTTTTTCTTTTGCGGCAAACGACTCCATTCTTTTCAAACGGGGTGATGTTTTTTACGGCGGTATCGTAGTAAATAAGGCGGGTCTTAATTACGGCGCATACGGTACAGGTAACAAACCCATCATTTCAGGGCTGTCAACAGTTACCGGCTGGGTAAACCTGGGTGGTAATATCTGGGAGGCACCGGTAATCAATGTAAAAAGTGGTGTAAATTTAGTGTTGCGTAATGACGTAATTCAGCCTCTGGGCCGGTACCCAAATACGGATGCCGCAAATGGCGGATTCCTGACCTATACCGCTGCAACGACTTCGTCTATCACAGGGCCAGCCCTTTCATCAACTACAAACTGGAAAGGTGCTGAAGTTGCAATAAGAATTAATCGTTGGGACATGAGGAAACAGTTAGTTACTGCTCATTCAGGAGGAGTGGTATCATTTGCGTCTAAACCTGAAGTACCAAGGTTAAAATACGGGTACTTTTTTCAAAGAGATTCAAGGACATTGGACAGGGACGGGGAATGGTGGCATAATGTTACCAGTACCAAGTTAAGAATGTATTTCTCCTCTAATAATCCCACCTCGTACAGCATTCAAATATCAACTGTTGATACATTGTTCAGAAGTTCATATGGTAGCTTGTCAGTTAGCAATTTGTCATTCGACGGTTCGGGTAAAAAATCTATCTGGGTCAATGGAGGAAGTGGGATAGCTATAAAAAATTGCGATGTAAGTAACAGCGGCATAGAAGCGATCACTGTCATGTCTTCTTCAAATGTAACTATAGATAATTGTATTGTAAAAAATAGTTTAGGTTCCGGAATCAGGGTATATAATAACGGTGCCGGTAAGGTCAATTTATCCGTCACCAAATGTACTGTGGATAAGACTGCATTTATAGCCGGGATGGAGCCGAATGATGGAATAAACGGGGGTGCAGGCATTTATTGTGTTGCCAGCGATGGTTTAATTATCCAGAATAACATTGTTACAAACAGCGGTTATACCGGCATAGCCTGGCAGGGTAATAATGTATATGTAAGATATAATTTTGTTAATACCTATTGTAGTCTAAGGGATGACGGGGGGGGAATTTACACCGTGGAAAAGGGGGGAAATGTGTTGCCTGTGCGTACCAACAGAAATCTCATAAGCA
>JBDTWP010000250.1:0-10470 GCA_040006615.1 Ferruginibacter sp. | reverse complement strand
TTATTGTTATATTATTATAAAGATGAACAACACCAGGACCCCGTTGTAAAAGTTAGTGCTATGAAAAACATGTTTAAAGAATTGGCCACATCTGATTCCATTAAAAGACAAATAGCTTTACCCAATACGGGTGACCATGTAATAGCATCACCTATAAAATCCAACGATATAACAAGTGTGGAAAAGGAAACAAAACGCTTTTTAGAAGAAGTCATTCATTTGCCGTTAAAACTGTGATTATCGGTGGATTGGCAGCAACAACTACATTTTTTCATCATCCATTGAAGTTAGATCCCGATTGCTATCGGGAGGGAGTCAAAAGCTAGCATTATAAAAGAAATACCCAATGTAGAAAACCATCGGCGAACTATCGACCTAAATCAATAAATTGATAAACATGTCAACCGTAAGCAAAGTGAACATTGAAGAGAAACTATCCCTGTTTAAGGAACACTGGAGTCCAAAAATTGTTGGAGAACTGAATGGGCAGTACGTTAAACTTGTAAAATTTCAGGGTGAATTTGTTTGGCACAAACACGACAAGGAAGATGAGTTATTTTATGTTGTAAAAGGGAATTTTAGAATGGAGTATAGAGACAAAACAATTGATGTGTGCGAAAACGAATTTTTGATCGTGCCTAAGGGAACCGAACATAGACCAGTAGCTGATGAGGAAGTTGCTGTAATGCTCTTTGAACCGAAAACAACCTTGAATACAGGTGATACGGCAGGTGATTTAACAAAACCTGTTTTGGACCTTATTTAACAGTAGCACATCATCCATACCTGCCTTTCATCAAATAAAATTCTTCACACAAAGAAAAAATTCGTAACCTTATACTTCCACCTTCCAAAACTCCATTATTAAAGATATTATGAGAAGGCTTTTATTTAGTACCGTGATCCCTGCCGCAATGCTCATCCTCCCGGGATTGATCTATTCACAAACAAAGAGCATGTTATCAGGAACGGTCATAGATAGTAGCGGGAAACAACTCAGTCTTGTAACTGTCCGGCTCTTTAAACAAAATAATTTGCAAACCCCCTTGCTAACAACTCTATCCGGAGAGAATGGTGTCTTTCAATTCCATAAAGTAGACTCAGGGAATTATATCGTCACATTCACTCATACGGGCTTTGCAGAAAATAAACAAAACATAACCGTTAAACCAGGCGTTGATAAGCAAATTGACCAGGTAGAACTATATAAGACAACGGGGATTCTTAAGGAAGTAGTAGTGAAAACCCAAAGACCGTTGGTAGAGCAGGCAGATGACAGAATTGTATTCAATGTAGAAGATGATCCGGCTGCCAAAGCAGAAACTGCGATCGACATTTTACGTAAAACTCCTTTTGTTACGGTGGATGGAGAGGATAACATAAAGGTGAATGGCAAGTCGAATTTCAAAGTGCTGCTCAATAACAGGGAAACTTCCATGTTTGCAAGAAATATTAAGGAGGCATTAAGAGGATTTCCTGGTGCCCTTATCTCCAAAATAGAAGTGATAACCAGTCCTTCCGCCAAATACGACGGGGAAGGAATAGGCGGGCTGATCAATATCATAACAAAGAAGAAAGTAGTTGGATATAATGGTACTATTTCTTCTTTCTCAAGAACAAGTGACAAGCTGAATAATCTCTCGCTAAATACAAATGCCAAATTTGGAAAGATCGGCGCCAGCATTTTTTATAATATCGGGGGTTCCAGCCCGGTACGGGAGGTAAACAGTAATACCACCATTCCAACAATAACGACTGTATTTAGTAAAAGAACATTAGGAGGCGACAGGCGCAACAGCGGCGGCTGGAATTTCGGTAATGCAGAAATGAGCTGGGAGATGGATACACTTAATACCCTTAGTGCGTATGCTAATATCGACAGCTGGTCCAACAGGACTGTGTCGGATCAAACCATAACGACTGATTTTGCTGCTGACCCTTCTGTTATCAGCTATTATAACCTCGAAAATAAAAGTAACAACCCCGGTATAAGCGTAGGAACTGATTACATAAAAAAATTCAGGAAGAATAAAGACAGGGAATTCAGTTTAAGGTTTTTTGGTGAGTTCGGCAAAAGCGAATCCCATCTAAACAGCACCCAGGATAACCCGGGTACAGACAGGTTCCTGATCAACAACAGCGATGCTCTAAACAATCAATATACCATCCAGGCCGATCATAGCATTCCGGTAAAAAAAACCGGCAAGCTTGAAACTGGTGTGAAAGCGATCTTACGCCATGCCAGCTCCGATTTTGAAAGTCTTATAAAATACAATCCCCTTGCTTTATATAAATTAAACCCCTCCAACACTGATAATTTTAGGTATACACAGAATGTGATCAGCGTATACAGCATGTATACCATTAAAATAAAGAAATCCAACTTTCGCTTTGGCGTACGGATAGAGAATACAAGTGTAGATGGAAACTTTATCAATTCTAACACCGTCGTAAAACATAATTACACGACCCTGCTTCCAAATATACAGTTCACCAAGGGCCTGAGTAAAGTATCTACCCTGGTACTTAGCTACAATAAGAGATTGTCGCGTCCCTATATCTGGGATCTCAATCCATTTGTTTTTAACAACGACTCTCTTAATATTTCTTATGGCAACCCTGACCTTGGTCCCCAAACCATTCATAGTGTTTCAGCGCAACTGCGGTACGGTAAAGGATCTACGTTCGGCGGAATTAATATAGAAGGAAGTTACAGCGATGATAAAATATTAGAATATGCTTCATTTGATCCTCAAACAGGAATTACAAAAACAACCAGCCTCAACATTGGAAGAGAGTTTCAGTCAAGCCTGAATTTAAACTTGAACACCAAAATTACCCCTAGATGGAATGTCTTTGCTAATGGTTCATTGCGCTACAGTACCGTAACCAACAATGCAGACAAAACACAATCGAACAGCGGCTTCGGATGTAATTTTCACCTCAATACAAGTTACAGGTTTACCGCAAAATTCTCCATCAGCAGTTTCCTTGGCTTATGGAAGGATCCTGTCACTATTCAAACTACCTATCCCTTCAGCACCTGGTACAATCTTTCCTTCAATTTCAAAGTATTAAAAGATAAATTAAATATTGCTTTGAGGACAGTTAATTATTTTGAGAAAACGCGTGACTACCAGGCGATAGTAAAGGATCCGAATTTTTACACAACCAACATCAGTAAACAGATCAGGCGTGGTGCAGTGCTCTCACTAACGTGGAACTTTGGAAAGCTTACAGAAAATGTATCGAAAAAGAAAGGTGTAAATAACGATGACCTTCTTACCAGGCCACAAGCGCCGTCAGGAAACTGAGAAATTCAGGCTGAACAGGTATACAAACTACCAACCTGAAGGGTTAAGATCTGTATCCGATTATCATAAAGCGGAAGTGTTATTTCTTAAATTCAAATCTCCTGCCAGTTATTAGTGTCACTACAAAAAATCCAACCCATTTGTTTGTAACTTTCTGACGGTAATACAGAGAAAGTATAAATTCGCTTAACGGATCAATACAACAGTGCCGTTTTGTTTTACAATTCCCTGGCTGTCCCTGCCGGTAATCATATAAATGAACACATTGCTTTCCAATGGTATTCCCTTGTAAGTGCCATCCCAACCTGTACCTGCATTAGAAGTTGTAAATATTCTATTTCCCCAACGGTCAGAAATAGAAAAAGCCTCCAGGTGAAAAGATACTGAAGGAGGAATGCGGAACAAATCGTTCCTGCCATCAGAATTTGGAGTAAACGCGGCCGGCATATAAAACTTTGTAATAACCTTAATGATGACTTCTTTGGTCGTACTGCATCCTTTTGCGGAGATGACATGAATCTGAAATTTAGCAGGGATTTGCACCGGCAGGGTAACAGGGTTCAGCGTTGTGGATGATTGCAGTTTATCTGCAGGGCTCCAGTTATAAATGAAGTCTGTGCCAGATACGGTGGCCTTTAATTGTAGCTCCGTACCGGCAGCAACAGTTGTGTCAGCCGGACTCAAATTAACTACCGGTAATGGATTCACCGACAAAGTGATTTGGTTAGAGGTGATAGTTGGAGAAAGTGTACAGCCGGCAATATTAATTGAACAGGTTACCTGGTCACCATTTGCAGGATTATTTATCGTGAACAGATTGGTACCGGCGACAGAGGCATTATTTACCTGCCATTTAAATTCAGGTTCGAGTAACACTGGCGTTGAGATCGCAAGAATCTGAATTGAGTCGCCCTGGCATATTTCTGATTGTAAAGCTTCAATTTTTAATGTTGGATTTATGGGTTCCTGAACTTTCATGATTACCTGGTTTGAAATTACTGTCTGAACTGGTAAACAGGTATTTGATGCGGCTGTAGTCATCTCACAGGTTACCAGGTCAGCTTCTGCAAGAGCTGCGGTTTCAAATTCAGAACTGTCCACTCCAACCGAATTCCCGTTTACTTTCCATTGGTAAACAGGAGAATTACCAGACTGAAGTACGGTGGCTTTAAACCTCACAGGAGTACCCCTGCAAATATCGGAAGATGAAGCCTGAACTGTGATTGCAGGATGTAAAGTAGTATAAACTTTGACTGTGACAGAATTGGATAAAGCCTTGGTAGTACCGACACTACAATGGGTAACCCTCATAAGGCATTGTACTGTATCGCTATTCGCTAATGAATTTGTAGAAAAAACAGTTGTACCACTTGCCACCATCTGGTTGTTGACATACCATTCAAAACCTGGATTAAGACTCCCGCTCACATTTGTCGCAGTGAAAGTAATCGTAGTACCAACACAAATTTCCGTGGCAGTTGATTCCATGGCAACAACTGGTGTAACTTCGAAAGTGCCTGTTAAGGTATAACTGTTGCTGGTTATTTGGGCGTTGCCACAAGTGCCGGCAGTTAGCATACAAACAACCACATCATTTTTACTGAACGTATCTGTGTAGGTGGAGTTGTTCGTACCAACGTTCACCCCGTTCTTTTTCCATTGGTAAACTGATTGACCGTTTGTTCCCGTGGAATTGGCAGAAAACGTTACTACATTTTGAAGGCATACGTCACTGGTGGATGGTGAGATGCTTATGGTTGGGGCTGTTCCTGAAATGATTGAACGAATGCGATGAAAGTCCTGGTCAGTAAAGCACAGATTGCCTTTTGAGTCGAATGCGGCTACACGTGGGCCACCCAGAGCGGTTGAAACAGGCGGAACACAATCAGAACCCAAACCGAAGGAACCGGTGCCGGCGATAGTTGTCATGGTTCCTGTTGCGACAGTTACTTTCCTGATGCGCAGATCGTTAAAATCCACAAAAATCAGGTTACCGACAGGGTCTGTTTTAACATCTGTTGGGTTGGCTAACCCCACATTTATAGCCAAACTTCCATCAGGAGGATTTCTGTTGCCGGAACCATCACCAGCTACCGTGGTAATGATACCAGAAATGGCATCTATTTTTCGGATACGCTGATTCAGGTTGTCAGCCACATACAAATTATTTGAAGCATCGAAACACATGCCCATTGGAAAGAATAAACTGGCCTGAAGAGCAGGACCTCCGTCACCAGCAAAGGTAAACTGCCCGTTGCCGGCGATGGTGGTTACAACACCTGTCAGCTTATCTACTCTGCTGATAATGTTAGTGGTATAGCTTACAAACGGGCCAGGGTGCTGTGATATATGCAGATTATCATCCCGATCAAAAGCCAGTGCAAAGGGTAGCATGCCCGTTTGATCAGCCCGGGCCCCATTGACATAATTTTCTGTTCCATTTCCTGCCACAGTAGTAATAATACCTGTAGTAAGATTTACCTGGCGCACGCGTAAATTATTTAAATCGGTGATATACAAATGGTTCAGATTGTCAGCCAAAACCCAGGCCGGATGATCTAATTGAGCATTCACGGCCAACCCACCATCTCCCGAGAATCCGGTCATACCGTTTCCTGCTATTGTGCTTGTAAGACCGGTCTGAGCATCAATTTTCCTTACCCGCTGGTTACCGTAATCTGCCACAAACATATTTCCCGCTGCATCAAAACAGATAGCGACCGGTATATTAAATTGGGCAAAAAGCGCAGGACCTCCATCACCTGAAAAGCCAGGGGTGCTATTTCCAGCAATAGTAGTTATTAGCTGGGCGGACAACCTGGGTGTAATCAAAAAGAAACAGGATAAGCAACATATTTGTCGCAAGAACGCAAACAAGGGGCGGGTTTTGATCTGAAATGAAATATCTGACAAAATAAAATTGAGGCGACAAAATACGGTAAATTATTGTTAACTGCATAAATAATTCCCTACGTCATGGTATATAAGCACGATCCATGGCCGGTTAGAGTGGCGGGGGAAAAAAATTCAACCTTGACTAAATGAAAATTGCCTTGCCGTTCACTTGTCTATCATTATTCAAATGGCTTTTTTACCAATCCTGTAAAGGCGGCCATCATCAGTTACTGCATACAAGGCGCCATCTTTACCCTCCGTTACCGCCCTAAACCTTTGTTTCTCACCTGTTAATAATCTTTCTTCTCCCACCACTTTGTTATCCTTTATCACAAGCCTGGTGATCTGCAAACTGCTGAGGCCACTTATAAATAAATTCTCCTTCCATTCCGGTATGCTATCGCTGTTATAAAATGTAATTCCACTTGGGGATATTACGGGGTCCCAATAATAAACCGGTTGTTCCAGGCCCTCCTTCTGCTGAATTCCTTCACCCACTTTTTCGCCGCTGTATTCAAGGCCATACGTAATTGTGGGCCAGCCATAGTTTTTTCCCGGCACAATCCTGTTCAACTCGTCGCCGCCCCTTGGCCCAAACTCCACCTCCCATAAATCGCCTGTGGTGGGGTGAAAAGCAAGCCCCTGTACATTTCTGTGCCCGTAAGAATATAATTCCGGCCTGGCAGAATCAATGCCTGAAAAAGGGTTTCCTGCGGCAGGCTTGCCATCGGTGGTTATGCGGATTATTTTGCCTAGAGAAGAATTCAGGAATTGGGCCTGTGGCCTTGTTTCCCGTTCCGACCTTTCGCCCGTGCTAAAAACAAGATTGCCCGTCTTATCAAACAGGATCCTTGATCCGAAGTGCAGGTCGCTATTAAAAGCAGGTGTTGCCTCGTAAATAACGGTGGCATTCTCAATTGTTTTTTCATCAGCAGCTAATTTTCCCTTTGCAACGGCGGTTAGGTTAGCATCTCCCACAATCCCTGAGTAAGTCCAGTAAACCATCCGGTTGGTGGGAAATGCGGGGTCAATTGTAAGGCCGAGCAATCCACCCTGGCCGTCTTTATCTACCGGGGGTAACCCGGTAATCGGAGCACTCAGATCGCCGGTAATGGTAGCGATTCTCATCGTTCCGTCTTTTTCGGTGATCAGCAATCGCCCGTCCGGAAGACTAACAATTCCCCAGGGCCTGTTAAGTTTCTTACTGAGTAATTTACCTTCAAAAGCTGTCTGGGTTTTCACGGCTGCTACTCTTGTTTGACCCGAAAAGGCTGGCTTGTATTGGCTGTTGGGGTCATTTTTTTCCACGCCGGTATTGTTACCGGAATTTGTCGTTGAAACTGAATTAATATTGTTGGGTGTGGTGGTATTGCAGGCGGCTATTAAAACTGCAATACTGATCATAACGGATGCAGGGGTTCTGTACATGAATTTATTTTTTTGAATGAAATGAGCATCAAAATTAAGCATAAATTATCTTTCATTTTCGATTTCAACACCTTTGAAGTAGAGCCAGGCGTTTTATTAACAGCAAGCAACGGCTATATTTTAGCCGTAACATATCAACCGGGATTATAATATTGAGTGAAGAATGTCCTTATCTACCTCTTCCGGGTATTGCAAATTACCAATCTAAAACACGGTATCTAAAATTAAAAAGTCAATAACCACATTTAAAATATACCTTCAACCCTCGCTGAAGCACTTTTATATTGTAAATCTTGATTCCTCCCACAAAAACTGGTTCTAATACCACTTCAATTTTTTTTTGAACTACCAACTCTATAGATCTAATTGGAACTCTAATTAAAAGTTGTTCACATAGTGAATTACTTTTAAAAATTGGAACTACTTTATGAAAATAATTTTATTCAGCTTAGTGTTTTTTTGTTGTTTAAATTTCGGCCATGCGCAATCCGGAGAATTGGATCCCTCCTTTGGCAATAAGGGCATTGTTACAACAAATATGGGATCCAACTTTAATTATCGCAGCATGGGCAGACAGGTATTATTACTACCTGATGGCAGCATGTACCTCGTTTATGAAGCTGTTGATCTTACGGTGATAACTAAAAAAAAGGCAGATGGTTCCCCGGACCTCACTTTTGGAATTAATGGACTTTCCGTGGCAGTTCCACTTTATAGTTCCCATGCGGCTTTGCAAAAAAATGGGAAAATAGTTGTTGCTGGTAATACGCATAACTTTGGACAAGGTTTTTATAATACCGTAGGTATTGGGGTTGCGGTTTTTAACGCAGATGGAAGACTCGATAACTCTTTTGGTAAAGACGGTATCACAACAACGGATTTGGGGCATGATGAACTGGTTTATTCCGTTGCAATTCAGGACGATGGAAAAATAATTGTTGCAGGTACATCGCTTGATCTTGATGGGGGACCATCCTTTATTTTACTTGTCCGTTATAATACAGATGGAGGTTTGGATAAGATCCAGAATACCAGTTTAAGTGTTTCATATCAATACGCCAACGCTGTAGCCATCCAAAATGATGGAAAAATTATATTGGGTGGGTCGGCACTGCTTCGCTATGACAGCACCCTGGATCTTGATACTGGTTTTAATGGAAACGGGCATCAAACTATCGACGGTAATGTTAATTGCATTGCAATTCAAAGTGATGGAAAAATAATCGTTGCAGGTAACTCTTTGAATGATATTGGTGACCCAAAAGATTTTACACTTGCCCGCTACAATACAAATGGCAGTTTAGACATTTCGTTTGGCGTAGATGGAAAACAAGCGACAGACTTTGGCGGACTCACGAACGAGACAGCAATTTCGATAGCAATTCAAACCAATGGGAAAATAATCCTGGGGGGATATACCATGGATGGAACCAATATCAATTTTGCGATTGCCAGATATGATGCAAATGGAATCCCTGATAGTAGTTTTTCAGTTGATGGAAAGTTAATTACCGACTTCGGTAACACCTCCAATGATTATATCAATAACATCGTCATACAGAATGATGGGAAATTGATAGTGCTGGGTTATACAGGTAACGGGATTAATACATATGTCGCCGCCGCCCGGTATGACGTCAATGGCAATGCTGATAATTCCTTTGATAATGATGGAGTGCTGACTGATCACATCAGCCAGGGCTCCACAATTTATACTTGTACTGCCATTCAGGCTAATGGCAAAATACTTTCCGCAGGATATAGCTGGAACGGCAGCAATTATGATTTTGCACTTGTTCGCTATAATACTGATGGACTCCTGGACAGCAGTTTTTCAGGAGATGGAAAGTTATTGACTGACTTCAATTCTTCTGATGACCGGGTGGGGGCAATAGCTATTCAAACCGATGGAAGGATCCTGGTAGCAGGCTCTGCCAGTGATAATTTTGGACTCGCCCGCTACAATACTGATGGCAGCCTTGATCTGACCTTTGATCATGATGGAATGCAAACGAGCGATTTCGGGTCAACTGATTTCGCTAATTCAATAGCCATTCAAAGAGACGGTAAAATTTTGGCAGGTGGAACAGCCCTTGCACGGTATAATCCCAATGGTTCCCTTGATTCCAGTTTTGACGCAGATGGGAAACTGGCTACCGCTTTTGATAGTAATTATCCGTTTAATAGTAATGATATGGCCCTGCAAAGCGATGGGAAAATAGTAATAGTGGGTCTTAATTATAACACAACTTTTATAGTAGTGAGGTATAATATCAATGGCGCAAAGGATAGTACATTTGGTAATAATGGGGAGCAATATTTTGAGGATTTAACCGGTAGCCAGCTCACCGGTAAAATAGTAATTCAAAATGATGGAAAGATTATGATAGGAGGTGGTAATCTATACGCCTACAGGGACTTAATATTAAATTCATTTGAACTAATGCGCCTAAACATTGATGGAACCCCTGACAATACTTTTAATGGAGGAGAAATATTATATACTTATGTTAATAATAGCAGTAGGGCAACCTCCCTGGCAGTTCAAAGCGACAATAAAATAATTATTGCGGGGTATTCTTATAATGAAAGTAGTGATGATTTTACAATCTTAAGATATAATATAAATGGCAGCCTGGATAGTGGCTTTAACAATGATGGCGTAGTTTTAACCCAGCCCAGCGCGGCTTATGATAAAATAACAAGTGTAGCTATCGCCGGTAATAAATTATACGCCGCAGGCTATGGGCAATATCCGGGCAATTATGGAGTGGTAGCAAGATACCTGCTTGGTCCAGGGGAGATACCCGGGGCATCTACTTTTATCAGTCGT
>JBDTWP010000249.1:0-10488 GCA_040006615.1 Ferruginibacter sp. | reverse complement strand
TCACATTTTCAAATTTTCACATTCTTCATTTGCACATTCTTTCATTTTCACATTTGCTTCACTCCGTTCTCAGACTCTTCACCGGGTTTTCAATCGCCGCTTTGATTGCCTGGAAACTCACTGTGAACAACGCGATAGCAATTGCAAGCAAACCCGCTACGGCAAACATCCACCAACTGATCGTGATCTTGTAGGCAAAAGCCTGTAACCATTTATCCATAGCCCACCATGCCAGCGGCGTCGCTATAACAATGGCAATCATTACCAATTTTAAAAAATCTTTTGACAATAGGGTTGTAAGGCTGAATATGGAAGCGCCCAATACTTTGCGGATGCCTATTTCCTTTGTCCTTTGTTCAGAACTGAATGCCGCAAGACCAAACAAACCGAGACAGGAAATCAGGATAGCCATCAGGGTAAAGGAATTGATAATGCGGGCCAGCGTAATCTCAGTTTCATATTGTTTTTGCACTTCATCATCCAAAAAGGCATATTCAAATGGAGTACCGGGCAAATCTTTATGCCAGATTTTTTCTATTTTCCCTATTAGTTCACTATAATTTTTGCTGTTGACGGCCACCGTAAGATTAGTCAGGTCTCCCTGGTTGGATTCGTACATAAGCATAAATGGTTTTACGTCATCGTGCAGGGAATTGTAATTAAAATCTTTCATCACACCGGCTATCTCCACCCAGGTTACCGGGTCTGGTGCATATTGTGTAAAAAGCTTTGTGCCTGGCGCAGTTTCGGGTTTCAATCCCAGTCTTTTAATGAGTGTTTCATTCACCAACACCTTACCTGAGTCATGTAACCGGAAGTCTCTTCCACCGATCAACCTGATACCATTTGCCTTTGTAAAATATTCATCGGTGGTCATATTTTGTGCATCTGTGGCGGTAGCCATATTTCCACCAGCGAGGTATACATGGTGATCATTAAATACGAATTGGCTCAGGTAATTATTGGACCGGCTAACAGCATTCACACCGGCCAGTTGACGCAGATCGCTCATAAAAGAGGGTATTTTATTTTGCGCATCCGTCGTGGAAAAACTAAAAATAAGCTTCTGACCCTTTTCAAAACCCAGGTCTTTATTACTGATATAATTCAGCTGACTATAAATTATAATGATTCCTGCAATCATCACTATGGATAATACAAATTGGAACACCACCAGGGAACGGCGGATACCCGCTGCGGAAGCCTGATTGCTGAAATTACCTTTGATCACTTTTATTGCCTGGAAGGTGGAAAGATAAAAGGCCGGGTAACTTCCCGCAATAAGGCCTGTAATGACCACAAGGCCTGCGAGCATCAACCATAGCCTGTAATCGCCCAGGAATGATAATTGAATATCAGCCTGTGTAATTTGATTGAGATACGGGAGCGCTGCTAATAATAAAGGTATTGCTATCAGTACACCTGTCAATGAGAGTAAAAATGACTCGCCCAGGAATTGCATCACCAGGTCTTTTCTTCCGGCGCCAACTACTTTTCTTACACCCACTTCTTTAGCCCTTTTTGACGCGCGGGCTGTAGAGAGATTCATAAAATTTATACAGGCAATAACCTGTATTAGTGCAGCTATCAAAAGCAATATATACAGAAAGGCAGGGCTTACAGTTTTGCTCATTTCCACCTCATAACCAGTAGTGGTATGGATGGAGCCAACCGGCTGCAGGTGTAATTGTTTTTGCATGCCCAGTTCCTTCAATTGTTCCCGGCCATACTTATTCAAAAAAGCCGGGAGCTTTTTATCTAATGCAGCAACGTCAGCACCCGGGTTAAGTTTTACATAAGCGTTCGCAAAATTATTGCCTGACCACATCTGGTTTTTGAGCGCATACTCTCCAATACCACCGCTATTCATGGTAACAAAAAGGTTGGAATGAATATGCGATTTGCCCATGCTTTCGTCGACAACGCCGGTTACTTTAAAATCATTTTTGCCGTAAGCGTTGTCAATTTCAACCATCCTGCCAACAGGGTCTTCCAATCCAAAAAGTTTATCGGCAGATGATTTCAACAAAACAATGGAATATGGTTCTGTTAACGCATTTGTCGAATTGCCATTGGTGAAGTGATAGGTGAATACATCAAAAAAAGTGGAATCCACAAAAAGGAGATCTTTTTCATAAAACGATTTTTCCTTATATCGCAGCAGGTGCTGCTTAACACCAATTGAAGAAACCACCCGGGTAAACTGCCGCACTTCACCAAAATCATTTTTCATGGCCGGTGCAATAGGCGGTGATGAAGTAGCGTTCGTATGCTTATCCCCTGTTATAGATAATGAAGTAGTAATGCGGTAAATATCTTCTGCATTTTTATGATGTTTATCGTAACTATACTGATCCTCTACATACAATAATATATACAGGCAACACAAAGTCCCGATAGCCAGGCCGATAATATTGATAAAGCTATAGGTCTTATTTTTCCAAAGATTGCGGAAGGTGGTCCTAAAATAATTTTTTAACATGCAATTTGATTTGAGATGTCTGATTTGTAATGTCTGATTTTACCAGCTATTTAAAATGCTTTTGCCATTCGTCATTTTCAAATTTTCACATTCCTCATTAGCACATTAGCTAATTAGCTAATTAGCAAATTATCTTCACTCCGTTCTCAAACTCTTCACCGGGTTTGCAATCGCCGCTTTGATCGCCTGGAAACTTACAGTCAATAATGCTATCAGCAACGCGGCCGTACCTGCCAACAGAAATATCCGCCAACCGATATTTACACGATAAGCAAAATCCTGCAACCACCTGTTCATTACCCACCCTGCCACCGGTAGTGCAATACATGCTGCCACCAATACAAGCTTTAAAAACTCAGCTGAGAGCATTTGCACGATACTGACGATACTTGCGCCCAGCACTTTGCGTATACCTATTTCTTTTATCCGCTGTTCGGCAGTAAAAGTGGCAAGGCCAAAAAGACCCAGGCAGGCAATCAAAACAGCCAGCACTGTAAATACAAGTGCTATCCGACCCTGTTTGCCTTCGGTTGTGTATTGCTTTGCAAAATTTTTATCAAGAAAATGATATTCAACAGGGCTCGTTTTATCAAACCGGCGATATACTTTGTCGATATAAGCCAATCCTTCATTGATCTTTCCTTTTGCAATTCTTACGTACAGGTTGTCTCCCATGGATGGCGCCGGTGGCATTACCATTACCAGGGGTTCTACGAGGTGCTGCAGTGAATAGGTGTGAAAATCTTTTACAACTCCAATTACTGTTCTTTCGGCCATGGTGCCACTGTCATCAATGCTGAATTTCATTTTTTTCCCGACGGGATTTGTCCAGCCAAGTTTCTGCAGCAAGGTTTCATTGATCAATGCGGCACCGTATTTGTCAGATTGAATCTTTTCAGAAAAATTTCTTCCGGAGAGCATTTTTATTTCCATTGCGGGAATATAACCGTCATCAGCCATCAGTTCCTGTGCAACGATCGTGCTTGTTGAAAAATCACCTTGCTGAGTTTGAAAATAATAGCCCAATCCACCAAGGTCATTATTGCCAATAGGATTACCGGCAACTGCAACTGCTTCTATGGAAGGATCCTGCAACAATTGTGATTTTAATGCATCTGTATGGTTACGCACATTGTAATCATCAATATGAAACGTAAGCACCTGGTCCTTGTTAAATCCCAGGTCTTTATGCAACGCAAATTGCAACTGGCTGTATACAATAAGTGAACCGGCGATCATTACAACAGTAATTACAAATTGAAAAACCACCAATGATTTACGAAACAGGATATTAGCAGACAGGTTTCCCATCTGGCCTTTTAATGCAGGTATTGTTTTAAAACGCGATAAAAAGAAGGATGGATAAATGCCGCTTATAATACCTGTAATAATAGAAAAGCCGGCCAAAAGCAGTAATGTGGTTGTCATCCCAAACCGCCAGACAGACAACTGCTTTTCTGTTAACTGGTTAAATAAGGGAAGCGTTAATTGCATAATAATTACGCCTACGCAAGCAGCAATGAGTGTGACCAATACTGATTCTGCAATGAACATGGCAGCAAGTTGCCTCTTACCCGAACCAACCACTTTACGTACTCCTACTTCCCGCATTCTTGACGTGGAACGGGCGGTGCTTAGATTAATATAGTTGATGATAGCTATAATCAATATCAATGCGGCTATTGCCATAAACATATAAACACGGCTAATGCTGCCGTTGGGGCTTATCTCAAATTGAAGACCCGAGTATAAGTGAATAGAAGTAAGTGGCTGCAGTTCCATTTTATAATCATCAATCTTCATTAATTTTTGAATCGTCCTGGCTGCAAACTGAGGTAGTTTAGTTTCAAGGGTTTTGTACCCGGTTCCTTCTTTCAGCAGGAGGTAAGTATATACATTAAAGTTTTGCCAGCCTCCTGAGTAGCCGGCCGGAAGCGAACGAAGTGCGCTGAATTGTAAATGTGAATTTTTAGGTATGTCTTTGATTATCCCGGTTATTTTATTGGGAAAATTATTTTGGAAATAAATGGTTTCATTCAGCGCTTTTTGTGCATCTCCAAACAATTTTATAGCTAAGCTTTCATCAATAACAATCCCCTGCGGTGCAACAAGTGCTGAAGAAGGATCTCCAAACAAAAAAGGAAAGGTGAAAACCTGGAAAATATTCTTATCCGCAAAAAAAATATTATCAACTTTAAGTGTCTTCTCCTTATAACTGATGATACCATCACCTTCTGTCAGTATCCGGGTAGCTTGCTCTATCTCAGGGAATGATTCTTTTAGTGCAGGAGCGAAAGGTGCGGAGGTCGGCGCTTCGTGCAGGTCATTTTCAGCCCAGCGTGCGTGTTGCACCACCCTGCATATGCGGTTTGCTTTGGTATTGTAACGGTCATAACTCAGCTCATCAGCAATATAAAGTACGATCATCCAGAACGCAGCAAGGCCAAGCGCCAAACCAAAAATATTGATAGCCGCATAGGCTTTATGCCTTGCTATATTACGAAACGCGATTTTAAAATAATTTTTAAACATAAAGCCTGATTTGCGATGTCGGATGTCTGACGTCTGATTTTTTGATGCCTGATTTTACCATATTTTCACGGATTACACCTGTGGCTATTCAAATTCAACCCCTGCGGGGATAAAAGCATTTTAAACCGGCAATTCATCATTCCCTTTTTTTCATTTTCACATTTTGCATATTCATCATTAGCATATTAGCACATAAGCTAATCAGCACATTAGGCCATTGATCTTATTCCGTTCTTAAACTTTTTACAGGGTTTGCCAAGGCTGCCTTAATAGCCTGGAAGCTTACTGTCAACAAAGTAATTACCAATGCGCCTATTCCCGCCGCCGCAAAAATCCACCACGATACTTCTGTGTGATATACATATCTCTGCAACCATTGATTTAAGAAATAAGATGCCAGCGGGATAGCAATCACACAGGAGATCATCACTAACCTGACAAAATCTTTCGACAGCATTTTCCAGAGATTGAATACGGTTGCACCTAATACTTTTCGTACGCCAATCTCTTTGGTGCGTTGTTCGGCTACGAAAGACGCCAGGCCGAATAGTCCTAAACAGGAAATGAAAATCGCAAGAATCGCAAAGAAAGTGGATAAGTTGCCAATGCGTTCCTCATCAGAAAATTTCTTTTTATACGTTTCATCAGTGAACTGGTATTCGAAAGGGCTACCGGGATTATATCTCTTAAACACTGTTTCCATTTTAGCCAATGCTTCCCGCAAGGGCATAGTTGGTTTTATACGCACTATGATAAGACGAACCCACCCGTATTCCATGTGAAAAATAGTTGGTACTGTTGGCTTGAAAGGCGATTCCATTACCATGTCTTTTACGACACCAACCACCACGTGATCTTTTCCGTCCCATTTCATTATTTGTCCAACTGGGTTTTTTAACCCTGCAATTTTTACCGCCGATTCATTTAATACGAATGCTCCCGAATCAGTAGGATATTCCCTTGAAAAATCACGCCCTTCTGTTATTTCCCACCCAATAGTTTTGCCAAAGTCGTGGGTAACGGCAATGGTTCCAAAAAGCGGGTCAGCACGGGGATCCTTTCCTTTCCACTCAACGCCACTATTATTAGACCATATCTGTGTAGTCGGACTATTTGATTCGGCCATATCCGCGGCACCACCATTTTCTATCAGGTCATTCCTCATAGCATTGTAATGCCGGTATAATTCCGGCGTATTCATTACTATCGTGATAAGACCTTCCCGTGAATAACCAACGGGTCTGCTTTTAGCAAACTGAATCTGTTTGTAAACTATGATGGTGCCTATAATTAAGGTAATAGATACAGTAAATTGAACCACCACCAGGACCTTCCGGGGAATGGAAGCCAGGCGCCCCGCCCGAAAGGTTCCTTTTAAAACTTTTAATGGATTAAACCCGGATAAATAAAATGCCGGATAGCTTCCGGATACCAGTCCTGTAAAAAATATAAAACCTGATGTTACCAACCAGAATAAGGTATTACTCCACGGAATAGACATCTGTTTGTCTGAAAGGCTATTGAAAAAGGGAAGTGATAATTGTACGAGAATAATGGTCACAATGAAAGATAGAAAGGCGACAACCAGCGATTCTCCCAGGAACTGTGCGGCAAGTTGCCCTCTCATCGAACCGACCGTCTTACGTATCCCTACTTCCTTTGCACGTTTTTCGCTTCTGGCAGTACTAAGGTTCATAAAATTGATGCAGGCCAATAGCAATACAAATACACCGATAATCCCAAATAACCAAACAAATTGAATGCGTCCGCCAACTGACTTTCCATTTTCAAACTCGTTGTACAAATTCCATTTATCCATCGGATGCAGGGAGGTATACTCTTTAAAACCCTTTATGTTCGGATTAACAACATCAATAATTTTAGCAGATGTTTTATCAAAGTCAACACGGTCGTTTACCTGGACAATCAACTCGCATCCATGGTTTCTCCAGTGGTTGGTTTGAGTGTTCCAAAAGTTTTCCTTATTATACCAGGGAAGCAGGTACTTTGTTTCATTGAAAGTGGTACTGCGGGGCAAATCTTCATAAACGCCACCTACTTTCATTTCTATTTTGTTATCAACCCTTATTATTTTATTTACCGGGTCAGCATCTCCAAATAACGCTATGGCAAGTGACTGCGAGAGTAATACCGTTGAGGGGTCCTGGAAAGATTCACGATTTCCTTTCTGCATAGTAAGGGTAAGCATTTCAGGTAAATCAGGTTGCGCCCATTTGCCTGAAGCGGATATTTTTTTTTCCCCAGCAGATAAAATATTTGTACTGGTCCAGGTAAGTGACAATCGTTTGAAATCACCGGCATATTTGGTTCGCAATTCGTTTTCTAATGGTACTACAATGTTTGGATAGGTACCGGTTTCACCATTGTACGTTTGGGTGCTCATTACATATGCCAGCCTGCCGTGATTTTTATGATAATTATTGAAAGAAAGCTCATCCCGGATCCATAATCCAATAAGCAATGCTACTGCCATTCCCGTAGCCAACCCAACAATGTTGATGGATGAATAAGCCTTGTTTTTGTACAAATTTCTCCAGGCAATTTTGAAATAGTTTTTGAGCATAAAATAAGTTTTCTGATTTCAGTTTTCCGTTTTCGGTTTTTTGAACCTAACATGGCATGAAATTCCGAATATAGGATTCCTATTGAAAGTGAAAATCGTCAATGACTATGCCAAAGGGAAAACCCTTGATAATAAAGGGTTCCAGGCTTTCCAATAAAAGAAAGTGTTCGAAAGCGGACAGTTACTGTACACTATCGTACACTTAACTGAAAGTAATAAACCCATTATGATGTGGGAAATAGGATGTGTGAGGTGTGATATGATGTCGGATGTCTGATTTTTTTTATGCCTGATTTACCACCACTCAATACTCATTACTCAACACTCACTATTCATTACATAATGCACATTTTTCATTAGCACATTAGCTAATTAGCACATTGCTTTCACTCTGTTCTCAAACTTTTCACCGGATTAGCTACCGCAGCCTTTATTGCCTGGAAGCTTACCGTCAATAAAGTAATTACCAATGCACCCGCACCTGCCACTGCAAAAATCCACCAGGAAATTTCTGTACGGTAGAAATACTGTCGCAACCATTGATTTAAGAAATACGATGCCAGCGGGATAGCAATCAAACAAGAGATCATCACTAACACAACAAAATCTTTTGATAGCATTTTCCAGCAATTGAATACGGTTGCCCCTAAAACCTTACGCACACCAATTTCTTTCGTGCGTTGCTCTGCCACAAAGGAAGCCAATCCAAATAATCCCAGGCAGGAAATAAAGATCGCAAGAATAGCGAAGAAGCTGGCCAGGTTACCAATCCGATTTTCATTTGAAAACTTTTTGGCATATTCATCTTCCAAAAATTTGAATTCAAAAGGACTGTCAGGATTATATTTTTTGAATACGGGTTGAATTTTAGCCAGCGCTTCTCTTACAGGTATTGTTGGTTTTATACGGATAGTAATAATGCCCATCCATCCTTCACAAAAGAAGATGGACGGTTGCATTGGTTCATACGGCGATTGCGTTACCATATCTTTTACAATACCGATGATAGAATAAGCTTTTCCATTATACTTTATCTTTTCACCCACCGGGTTCTTAAGACCGGTAATCATGGCACCGGTTTCATTCACTATGACAGCCCCCGAATCTGTGGAAAAATCCCTTGAAAAATCACGGCCTTCCTTTATACTCCAGCCAATGGTTTTGCCAAAGTCGTGTGTCACATTAACATCCCTGAAAAAAACTACAAACCCCGGGTCTTTTCCTTTCCAATCGATGCTGTTATTATTGTTAAAGTAGGTGGCGGGGTGGGAAGATTCGGCCATATTCTCTACTACACCCGTCTGTAACAGGCTATTCTTTATAGCGTCATAGTGCCCGTACATACCGGGTGCGAGCGGAACTGTAATGAGCCCCTCCCTTGTATAACCTACAGGCCTGTCTTTTGCAAATTGTACCTGCCGGAAAACGATAATAGTGCCGATGATCAAAGTAATGGAAACCGTAAACTGTACCACCACCAGCACTTTGCGGGGAATCGATGCCAAACGCCCCGCCCGTACGGTTCCCTTCAACACTTTTACAGGTTGGAATGCTGATAAATAAAACGCAGGATAGCTCCCGGCAACAATTCCCGTAAATAATGTAAAGCCTGTTGCCAGCAGCCAGAACAATGGACTACTCCAGGTAATAGACAATTGTTTATCCGCCAGGTCATTGAAAAAAGGCAGTGATGATTGTACCAGCACCACGGCAAGGATAAAGGCCAGGAAGGCCATAACAACGGATTCGCCCAGGAACTGGCCTATAAGCTGGATCCTTAATGAACCGACTGCTTTACGTATGCCTACCTCCTTTGCCCGCTTCTCACTTCTTGCAGTGGACAGGTTCATAAAGTTGATGCAGGCCAATAATAAAACAAATACGCCAATGATGCCAAACAGCCAGACAAATTGAATGCGGCCACCAGCCGCTTTGCCGTTTACGAAATCGTTGTACAAATGCAATTTGTTCACCGGGTGGAGTATGATCTCTTCTTTCCAATCTTTGATATATGGTGTGGGAACACTTTTAATTTTTGCGGAAGTTTTATTAAAATCAGCCTGGTCATTAAGCTCTGCAAATAATTGGCCACAGTGATTATCCCAATTAGTCTGCTTATTCAACCAGTTATCTTCATGACCCCAGGGCAGCAATAATTTTGTATTATAAAATGTCGTATTGTGGGGCAGGTCTTCATATATGCCTGCCACTTTCAAATCAAGTTTATTATCTACCCGGACGGTTTTATTCATCGGGTCATCATTGCCAAAAACCGCTTTGGCGAATGATTGAGAAAGGAGAATGGAAGAAGGATCATTCAAAACACCGCGTTTACCCTGTAGCATTTTAAGCGAGAACATTTCAGGGAAATCAGGCTGTACCCACATGCCCGCTACCGACAATTTCTTATCGCCCACGGCCAGTACATGATCATTGCTCCACGAAGCAAGCGAAACACGCTTAAAATCAACGGCATATTGTGTACGTAATGCATCACCAAGAGGCATTGCAATTGATTCACTGGTATAGGTTTCACCCTTCATTGTTTGGTTGACCATTACTTGTGCCAGCCGGTCATGATTGCGGTAGTAACAATCGAAAGATAGTTCGTCCCATAACCATAAGCCAATCAGCAATGCCACGGCCATTCCTGTTGCAAGGCCGGTAATATTGATCAAAGAATATAATTTGCTTCGCTGCAAACTTCTCCAGGTGATTTTGAAATAGTTTTTGAGCATAAAAAATGTTTTCGGTTTTGGGTTTTGGGTTTTGGGTTTTGGGTTTTCGGTTTTCGGTTTTCGGTTTTCGGTTTTCGGTTTTCGGTTTTCGGTTTTGGGTTTTGGGTTTTGGGTTTTGGGTTTTGGGTTTTGGGTTTTGGGTTTTGGGTTTT
>JBDTWP010000248.1:0-10490 GCA_040006615.1 Ferruginibacter sp. | reverse complement strand
AAATTATCAATTATCAATTATCAATTATCAATTAAAAAAATTATCAATTAAAAAATTATCAACTAAATAGATTATTGTCGGACATCCACAATTTTCAACTATTATACCCTTCGCAATAACTAATAATCCCAGCATTAAACAAATTATCAATTATCAATTATCAATTATCAATTAAAATTAACATGCTTTCTTTTCCTAATTGTAAGATAAATCTTGGCTTAAAAATTACCGGGAAAAGACAGGATGGCTATCACAATATTGAAACGGTTTTTTACCCGGTTCAATTAAATGACGCATTGGAAATAATTCATTCAACTGCTCAGGGCCATCCACCCGAAGTATTGTTTTCGCATTCGGGTGCCGTCATACCGGGGGAAGAAAAAGATAATCTATGTATTAAAGCCTATCATCTTTTAAAAAAAGATTTCCCTCAATTGCCATCCGTCAAAATTCATTTACATAAAGCAATCCCAATGGGCGCCGGTTTGGGCGGAGGTTCTGCCGATGCTGCATTTACATTAGTTACCCTGAATAGAAAATATGAACTTAATTTATCGACTGATCAACTTTTATCCTATGCTTTAGAACTGGGAAGTGATTGCCCTTTTTTTATCATCAATGAACCATGTCTCGCGACGGGGCGGGGTGAAATCCTGCACTCAATAAAGGTTGTATTATCAGGGTACCGGCTCATCCTGGTAAATCCAGGTATACATATCAATACCAGTTGGGCGTTTTCACAGCTTAAACCTGTAACTGGTCAACTATCCGGGAGTGTTGGTACGCCTGAATTGATTCAGACAATTATTTTTAAACCTATCACCTACTGGAAAGAAGGGCTCATAAATGAGTTTGAGACACCCGTTTGTGAAAAATATCCCGAAATCAGAAAGATCAAAGAAAATTTGTATGAAAATGGGGCTTTATACGCCTCCCTAAGTGGCAGCGGCAGTTCGGTATACGGGATATTTGAAAATAATAGCCAAAGTTCTTTTGATTTCCCGGAAAACTATCTTGTAAAAAGCATTATCCTCTAACATCCTGTTAATATTTGATCTTTTCAATGCCTCTTTTACGAATGGCAATTGGTTTTGACTCCTTTTTAATAAATTGCGGGTTCACAAAAATATCCACGTGAAAAAATTATTTTTATTATTATATGTGGCTCTCTTTTCCGGATTTGGCGTGTTTGGCCAGACTTCAAAAAGTGTATTGCCCAGGAACTGGTATTCCCAGGATAAAGACAATACAGGTATATATGGAATAAGTCTTGATAAGGCTTATGATTTTGTAAAATCAAATAAGGTAAAAAGCAGCCAGGTTGTTGTAGCGGTAATTGACACCGGAATTGATACGCTGCATGAGGATCTGAAGCCGGTTTTGTGGACCAATCCGAAAGAAATACCTGGGAATGGTATTGATGATGATAAAAATGGCTATATAGACGATCTGCACGGATGGAATTTCCTGGGGGGCAAAGATGGCCGCAACGTGACAACGGACAGTTATGAAGCCGCCCGCGTGTATTACAGGCTGAAATTGAAATACGGGAATTTGGTACCTGATGAAGCTACGCTGCAACCAGCAGAAAAAGAAGAACTGGAAGTATTTAAAAAGGCAAAGCAAATTCTAACAGGTGATGTAAATCCTGCTGAAATAGCATTCATGAAGAAAATTTTGCCCGGTTTTTTAAGGGGCGATTCAGTTATTGTTAAAGATTTAGGGAAAACAGAATACAATTGTAAGGACCTGGATAAATATACACCAACAGATGCGTATGCTAAAAAGACAAAAGCCTTTTTGATACAACTATTTAAAGACAATGGCGGTGATGAGATCACAAATCAACTGATCATTGAAGAATTTGAGGGACAGATCAGGAAAGCAGACGCCGCAGATAACGCACCGGAGGAATACCGGAAAGAAATTGTAAAGGATGATGAAACTGACCTGAATGACCGTTTTTATGGTAACAATGATGTTATGACATCCACCTCATTTCATGGTACTCATTGTGCCGGTACAATAGCGGCTGTACGAAACAACGATAAGGGAATAGATGGGATTGCTGATAATGTTCGCATTATGATGGTGAGGGCTTTGGCGGATGGTGATGAGCATGACAAAGACATTGCACTGGCTATACGCTATGCGGTAGATAACGGGGCCAAGATCATCAGCATGAGCTTTGGCAAACCATTTTCTCCTGAGAAAGAATGGGTAGATGAAGCCGTTAAATACGCTGAGAAAAAGGATGTCTTATTAGTGCAGGCTGCAGGAAATGACTCGAAAGATATTGATTCAGGAGAGAATTACCCAACACCCGTTTATAAAAATTGCCAGGGCAAAGCCACTAACTGGATCACGGTGGGTGCAAGTGGTGATCCTAAAAATGGTGGTATAACCGCCCGTTTTAGCAATTATGGAAAAGAAATGGTGGATGTGTTTGCCCCCGGAGTACAAATTTACTCTACTTTACCCGGTGGCAATACATACGGCAATTTATCCGGCACAAGCATGGCCTGTCCAATTGTAGCAGGTACTGCCGCGCTTATTTTAGGCTACTACCCTACCCTCAGTGCCAAACAACTAAAATATGTAATTGAAAAATCCGCAAAACCGCCGGGAGAGGATGTTAATATTCCAGGTACTGGGGATTTAACTCCATTAAGCGGAATATCAAAATCCGGAGGCTTGTTAAATGCCTATTCTGCCATCAAATTAGCGGCTACCCTAAAAGGTGAAAGAAAAATAACCAGGGACCTGATGCCAAAATCAAAAATGATAAAATCAAAAAGAGGATGAGATAGTTGATAATTGATAATTGATAATTTTTTTTAATTCATAGTTTATTAATTTTAATGCAGGACATAATAATTGATAATCATGGTCCTTCAACATTCAACCTTCAAATACATATGTCAAATTCATCGCCCACCAGCCTGCCGGGATATTTCCAGGTGTATCTTGACCAGGTGGAAGAAAAGGAATTAGCAACTGCTTTCACCAACCAGTCACAGGTGATAAAGGATTTTCTGCCCTCCATCACAGAAGAGAAATCAATGTTTGCCTATGCAGAAGGCAAATGGACCTTGAGGGAATTGCTGCAACATATCATTGATGCAGAAAGGATATTTACTTACCGTGCATTATGCTTTGCAAGAAAAGAAGCAACATCTCTTCCGGGTTTTGATGAAAACGACTATGCAGCGGCCTCCAATGCAAATAACAGAACCTGGGAAAGTTTAACTGCCGAATTTGTATCTGTACGACGATCGACGATACTTCTATTTGATAGTTTCACACCAGAAATGCTGGCCAGCACTGGCACAGCTAATAATAATTCCTTCCCGGTTGCCGAAATAGGATTCATCCTGATAGGGCATTTCAATCATCACAAAAAGATAATAGAAGAAAGGTATTTTAATTGATAATTGATAATTGATAATTGATAATTCTTAAAGGGCAAAGCATAATTGATTTGAGGATAAAGTACTATTGATAAAGAAATACCGGTTGATTGACCTAATACTATTTGAACTAAAACAATTGATAATTCTTAAAGGGCAAAGCATAATTGATTTGAGGATAAAGTACTATTGATAAAGAAATACCGGTTGATTGGAAATACCGGTTGATTGACCTAATACTATTTGAACCAAAACAAATTATCAATTATCAATTATCAATTATCAATTAATTCTTGTTTCCTGGTGCAGCAATTGGCGGGTGATTTATTGCTACGTTACTTTGAGTTATCATTTTATTGGTAACCTTTACCGCTTCATCTACATAAATATCATCCTTTAAAGTATTCAAAAACCTTTTATTCTTTTCAGTCTTTTCTTTGTCGGCAGTAAGTTTAGCATCATCCGCTTCAAGATTATTTACAGTCAGCTTATTTGACAATTTCAATAATTCTTCCAGTTGTTTATACCTTGCTTTTAATTGTTTTTGAGCTGCCTGGTATTTAACAAAATTCAAAGAATACGCCTTGTCGTTATCCTTATCAATTGAATCTATCTTTTCTCTCATTTTTCTAAAAGTGGTATTGGTTTTTACCAGGTCATTAGCACCCGCCGCCACCAGGTCCGTACTATAAGTACTTGTCCACGGTTTAAAATCAACTTTAGCGATTTCATCCCAACTCAGGGAAGTAGGGTTATCCTTTTCGCGTGCTTTAGCCAGTTCCATCCTGTCTGGAATAACTACATCAGGCACCACACCTCTTAACTGGGTAGCGCCACCATTTATCCGGTAAAACTTCTGGAGCGTCAATTTGACCGTACCCAGGTCTTCCGCCTTCTTATTAAACATAGCATTCTCGCTTTCGGGGTTTAGAGGAATTGTACGCTGGACTGTCCCCTTACCATAGGTGGAAGTACTGCCAACAATAATTCCGCGTTTATAATCCTGTATGGCTGCAGCGAAAATCTCCGATGCAGAGGCACTGAATTCATCCACCATTACGGTTAACGGCCCGTCATAGAGTATTGTTTTATCCCTGTCTTTCCATTGGTAGGGCGCTTTCTCGTCTCTGCCCTTTACCTGGCAGATGGGGCCATCTTCAATAAACAATCCGGCCATCTTCACTACTTCGGGGAGTGAGCCTCCCCCGTTACCACGTAAGTCAATCACGATGCCTTCAACGTTTTCAGCTTTTAGCTTTTCCACTTCCCGAGCCACATCATCCGAACATCTTGCACCCTTTGGATCTTCAAAATCCATATAGAATTCCGGTAAATAAATATAGCCTATCTTATGTTCACCCTTTATGATCGCACTTCTAGCAAAAGTATCATCCAATTTAATTTCATCTCTTTTCAACACAATGATCTTTAAATTTCCATCCGGCTTCCGGACTGTGATCCTTACTTCGGTTCCCTTATTTGCTCCACGGATCAGTTTTACCGCGTCGCTTACGGCGTAGCCGGTCACATCTACAGGCTCTGCTGTTCCCTGACCAATTTTCATGATCTCATCTTCAACTCCAAGCTCGCCACTGCGCCAGGCCGGGCCACCTGCCACTAAGCTGGCTATCTTTATTTTACTCTGGTCTTCCTTTAACTGTGCGCCGATACCATAAAATTTGCCACTCATCATTTCGGTGAATCCGCGGCTATCTACCGGCGCGAAATAATTGGTATGCGGATCCATGCTCCCGGTAACTGCATTGACAAATGAGCTAAATAATTCGTCCGGGGTATTGTGATTTTTTAATGTTGTAAAATACCGCTCAATCTGCCTGCGCACCTGGTCCCTGGCTTCTCTCTCAAGGGTGGTGTCAGCCTTATAAACGAATTTTTCTTTTTGTATCTCTTTTTTACCAGTACTGCTGTCAGAAACTATATCCGTTTCTGATTTGACCTTGTTTTTTTCCCTGTCATCAATCATATCCGAATACTTTGTAAGCACGAGGTACTTTAAACGTTTACGCCAAACTTCGTTCCGGTCTGCATCCGTTGTGGGAAAATTCAATTTATCACCATCCAATATAATAGTTTCATCCTTTTTAAAATCGAATGGCTTGCTCAGAATGGACTTATAGAATTCTGAAACCTCATTAAGACGCCGGGTATAGGATTCACTTATCAGGTAAAAAGATTCCAGTTTCTCACCATGAATTTCATCATCTATTTTTGTCTCAAATTTTTTAAAACTGTCAATATCGTTTCGCAGGAATATGGTTTTATCATCATCCAAATCAGCAATAAACCGTTTTAATACCAATTTAGAAAAGTCATCATCGATCTTTCTGGGACTGAAATGCCCCTGCTCCAACAACATTCCGACATTGCGTAGAATTTTTTCATTCTTGGATTTTGGATTATCATCATCCCTTCCCTGTGTCTGAAAAGCCAAAAAGAGAATTGTGCCTGTTAGTACCAGGAATACCGGAAAAAATTTCTTGCTCATAATTATCTGCTGAATTTTTAGCATAAAGTAAAATTAACGGAAAAATTATATTATTTATTGGATTATGGCTTTCTTTTAATCTAAATGTTTTCCCAAAAAATGATAAGTGGTAGTTTAATAAAGGCATTTGGATCGGGAACGAAAAAACAGGGAATAAAAACCGGGGTGAAAAAGGAGTGAAATAAAGGTGTGTTTTTCAAGGCCGTCCTGCTCCAGGCGCAACAAAAGCAGGATGCACAATTTTGCAAAGTACTGTTTTTCAGCTTTTTAGAAACAGTGCGTATTTAAGGTATCCAACCTTTAGAAGATTGGATACCCAAGCCAACAATATTATTCAAGGTCCCGATTTAAGGTCGCCAACCCCCGGAGGAGTTTTCCAGACCTGCCGGTGGTTGAAATAAGAAAATCTTCGCCAGCGCTGCGAGGGTTTCCAACCGCTCACGAGGCGGTTCCCTACTGTTTTCAGTCGGGTAACAGGGATGCCTAAACAGTTGCTGGTGAATCAGGGGATATACGGGGCAGGTAATTGAATCATTGAATAAAGTTTACAAGTGCTGACGAAAGTGCTTATGCGTCATTATCAATTTTGCGTCAAAAACTCTCAACTCTTATCTAATCTACGTCCTATGTGGGTAATCGAGGGGGCTCGAACCCCCGACCCTCAGAATCACAATCTGATGCTCTAACCAACTGAGCTACGACTACCGTTTTTTATTGGATTGCAAAAATAACAAAAAACAATTCGGGAACAAAATTACATTTTTAATGATTTTTTACGTGTTTCTTTGCAATCCAATATAAGACATGAACCTCACAGGAATTATCGCTACCATTATACTTTCTGCCTTTACGGGATGGGTTGCCACCCGGATTATAATTAAAATTCTTTTTCATCCAAGGAAACCCGTCAAATTTTTGGGATTAACTATCCAGGGGATATTCCCTAAAAACCAACGGCTGATTGCAGAAAAATTTGGGCAGGTGGTTAGCAAAGAACTAATTTCATTTGAGGAAATAGAACAAAAGGTTACCGATCCTGAAAATTTACAAAAGCTTCGTCCCGATATAGAAGCGCATATTGACCATTTCCTGCGCAATAAATTAAAAGAAGTATTTCCCTTGCTATCAACGCTGATGGGTGAAAAAACAATTTTACAGCTGAAAGAGGCATTTTTACTCGAGTTGGAATTACTTTTCCCTGTACTGATGAAAAGTTACATGATTAAAATTCAAAATGACCTGGATCTTGAAAAAATAATAACTGATAAGCTTGCCGGTTTCTCTTCAGTAAAAATTGAGGATATTTTAAATCAAATAATAAAAAGAGAACTTAAATTTTTAGAAATAATAGGAGCGGGATTTGGCTTACTCTTTGGCCTTGTACAATTATTAGTGGCTTTTGTTGTCAAATCATGACAATTTAAAGAATAATTTCTTTTTTCAACAATAAACTACCGCTCATCAATAATCCCGCATACCGGTTAAACTAAAACGGGGATTTTTGGTTTAACTTAGCCAATTCAACTATAACAATATATTTTCAATGAAGAATATTATCAAAACTGCTTTATCTTTTTTCCTGTTATTATCCGCAATCAATATATCGGCCCAGTATCCCGGTGGTGGTGGCAGGGCCGGAGGGCAAAATATGAACATGGGACATCTTTACGGAAAAGTGATAGATTCCGCCACTAACAAACCAATTTATACTGCATCCGTGCAACTCCTTCAAAATAAATTTGATAGTGTCACAAAAAAAAGGAAAGATGTGATAGTATCAGGAATGCTGACTAACAAAAAGGGCGAATTTAGTTTGGAGAATTTATCCATAATGGCTTCCTACAAATTAATAATTACAGCCATCGGCTATAAAAGTATTGAACAAAAAGCCATGTTTGAATTAAAAATGGGTGGAGCCAAACCCGGGGGCGATATGAGTAGTATGGTGAGCGCAGTTGATAAGGACCTCGGCAATTTTAAAATGCATACTGATGAGAAGCAACTGGAAGGAGTAACACTTACTGCCGACAAACCCCTGTTAACAATGAGCATCGACCGGAAAATATTTAATGTAGAAAAGAACCTGGCGAGCGTTGGCGGAACTGCGGTAGATGTGATGAAAAATGTACCAAGTTTAAATGTTGATATTGATGGCAATGTTACTTTGAGAAATGCGGCGCCCCAGATATTTGTAGATGGAAGACCTACAACGATGACACTGGAGCAGATACCTGCGGATGCAATCGCAACCGTTGAGATCATTACGAATCCTTCTGCAAAATTCGACGCATCGGGTGGAGGGGCAGGTATTTTGAATATTGTACTAAAAAAGAACCGCAAAGCCGGTTACAACGGAAGTGTGAGGGCAAGCATCGATAGCCGGGGAAAGCCTGGTTTTGGGGGAGATATAAACATCAAACAACAAAAAATAAACATATTTGCGGCAACCCAGGTTGGTTTCCGAAAGAGTATTTCGACTGTGAGTACCGACCGGACAGATTTTTTTAATGGCGCAATGGCACGCGTGCACCAGGACAATGGCCCTGTAGGTAAAGGTTTTTTTGGTTTTGGAAGAATGGGGATCGACTATTTTATAGATAACAGGAACACTTTAAGTGTTGCAGGCAACCTGGTAAGAGGACAATTTAAGAATACTGACCTCCTTAATATTAACAGGGATACTATTTACACTAACAATACCATATCAGACTATGGCAACCGCGGCAGTAATAGTGTATTTAATTTTACGAACTATGGTTCAACCCTGAGCTTTAAGCACAATTTTACCAAAGCCAATAAGGAAATCACCGCCGATGTTAATTATAATTATAGCCGGAACAATAATGAAAATAAAATTTCCACACAATACTTTTATCCCGATACCAACCCAAAAACTCCGCTTATATTCCAAAGTTCCTTGGGAGGCGGAACTTCCAGATTTTTTACAGCCCAGACAGACTACTCCAATCCTATCACTTCGGCAATGAAAATAGAAGGAGGCGCCCGGATTGCACAAAGAAATTATAATAGTTTTAACGATAACTTTATCCGGGATCCATCCTCCGGAAAAAATATTCCGCTTTCTTTATTGAACAACCAGTATAAATTTTCAGACAGGGTGATCGCGGCCTATGCCACTTTTGCGCAACAACTTAAAAAATTCAGTTACCAGCTTGGCCTCAGGATGGAAAGTTCGAAGTACACCGGAACGCTTATAAACAAGAACCAGGAATTCTCCAACGAATTCCCTTTCAGTCTATTCCCCAGTGCGTTTGCCACATATAAACTTACCGATAAGCAGGACCTTCAACTGAATTATTCAAGGAAAATTAACCGGCCCAATTTCTTTCAACTGATCCCTTATATTGATTATACGGATTCACTCAACTTAAGTAAAGGCAATCCTAACCTGGTGCCGGAGTTTACTAACCTGATTGAATTATCGTATCAAAACCAGCTCGGAAAAGGCCAAAACCTGCTTTCAACAATTTATTTGAAAAATACAAACGACCTGATAGCAAGATATCAATTTCCGGAAAAAAACCCAAATGCCCCGGCTAAACCTGATACGGTCCTCCTTACAAGTTATGCTAATGCATCACGAAGCTATACCTATGGTTTAGAGATGACATCCAGTAATAAGATTGCAAAATGGTGGGACCTTACAAGTAACCTCAACCTCTTCAATGTAACGCTAAAGGCGGGTAATCTTCCGGGCGGTGTAGACAATAGTCAGCTAAGCTGGTTTCTTAAAATAAATAACAGTTTTAAGTTGCCTAAAAATTATTCCATCCAGTTGAGCGGCGATTACCAGGCAAAAACATTGGTACAACCAGGTGGAGGTGGTGGCCGAATGATGTTTGGAGGTGGAAACCTGCCATCCGCCCAGGGATACATTAAACCTTTTTATGGTTTTGATATCGCTTTCAGAAAGGATTTTCTTAAAAACAATGCTGCTTCTTTAACCTTACAGATGAGCGATATTTTCCGTACCAGGCTGAGCGGCAACTATTCCGAATCGATCTATTTCATCCAGGAAACTTTACGCCGGAGAGATCCGCAGGTGCTTAGACTGAATTTTAACTGGCGCTTTGGAAAGTTTGACGTGTCATTGCTGAAACGTAAAAACATGAAAGGAGAACAGGGTAATATGCAGGAAGGTATGCAGGGAGCGGGGCAGTAAGGCAGTCGCCCTCATCCCTTACTTCCGTCCGCACCGCAGCGGCGGTTAGAATAATGCATACCTGGAAATCAACACCTATATTTCCCCACCGACCGAAATCAGGCGCGACAATTTGGAAGGCGCCATTCCCAATTAATTGAAAAACAATGAAAAGTATTTTGGCTTTTCTACAGCAATACTGCCTGGCAAGTCTCAAATGAGCCTTAGCTGGAGATGGCCGGGTTTCAATTGAATTGCCACAGGCTTTAGCCCAATGTCATTTAAGGAATAACTCTAACCTGTTCCAAAGGAACGATATGTGGGTAGCATGCAAATAGCATTCATGTAATTTTCGTTCCGTAGGGACAGCATGTAGGTAGAAATAAAATGGTAGTTGTTCGGTTTGTCCCGT
>JBDTWP010000247.1:0-10535 GCA_040006615.1 Ferruginibacter sp. | reverse complement strand
GGGGGCAGACCAAAGCCCGCTTGATTCTGAAAATGCGTACTGGCTTTATTTCCTGAATCAACCAACTGGTTTTGCAAAAGGCCCTGAAAAATATGCCCGCGGCCAAAATATACCTGTGGTAATGATGACAACAAGCCGCCCTAAAAGAGGGCATTATCATTTTGAGTATTTCCTGTTATGTGAAGATCCCAAGTCCTTGCCGGAGGGAGAACTGATCCGTCGCTATGTACAACATTTAGAAAAAAACATACACCTCCAACCCGATCTCTATCTGTGGAGCCACAAACGCTGGAAGCGAAAATGGGATCCTTCTTACGAAAAGCTCTGGGTTGACATACTGCCCGTTCCCTTTTCTTAAAAACATTATCTGTTCCAGTCATCGTAAATGATCGTTATAAATTGATCAGGCTGAAATAATTGGTCAGTTTAATGCGCTCGGCTCCCTGGCAATTTTTATGGAGTGTTCTTCTTTGATTTTTTCCCAACCCCCTGATATATTCCGAAGATTATGAAGTCCGTGGATTTTCATTAAAGAACAGGCTATCAAACTTCTATAACCACTTCGGGAATGAACATATAAATTTTGATTTTCTTCAAAACCTGCAACTAGTGCCAGGTCGGTCATTTCATTTAAAGGTATATTGATGGCGGTTTTTATGTGGCCGTCAGCAAATTCAGTTTCTCTCCTTACATCAACTACCTGCAAATTAGGGTCGTGTGGTATATCCATTGCAAGCTCATCTGCTTCTACTTCAATGATCATATCTGTTTTTTCTCCCGCTTTTATCCATGCATCAAAACCACCCTCAAGATATCCTTCTATTCCACAAAATCCAACTCTTGTTAAACGAATTACAGTTTCTTCTTCCCTGCCAGGTTCAGTTATTAATAATATTGGCCTGGTAAAAGATAAAATACTACCCGCCCACTCAGCAAAACGTCCTTCCAACCCTATAAATATGCTGCCGGGTAAAAAGCCCTGGGGGAAAATATCCCCATGCCTTGTGTCCAATACTGTTACTGTTGCTTCAATCTTATTTTTAAACGCCTTTATACTTAGGGGAGTCAGGGCTTTTGATTTGATTATATCGGGGCTGATATAACCCTCTTTGTTAATTTGGCCATTGATTGAAAAATGGCCGGGCGCTTCAACCAAATCTTCGGTAACAGCTTTGATAAATGCAGCTTTCGATTGGGGTTGTAATGCCCGGTTTTTTTGCTTTTCTTCACCAATTGTACTGAAATTATTCCGCCCCTTATTTTTATCGCGACTGCTCCTTTCACTAAGTGCAGGATATACCAGAATATCATCAGGCAACGGTAGGATTTTTTGTTGCAAAGTATCATATAGAATACCTGCCAGTTCTCCTTTATTCTTATCTCCGCTACCTAAACCCGGCCTGCCGCTATCCCCGGTAAATAATGTATCACCCGAAAACAGGGCGTGGTTTTTATCATTTTCATCCTTTAATAAATAACAACTGCTTTCAATTGAATAGCCCGGCGTATGTAAAACCTGTAAAGTAATTTCACCCAACTTGAAAATTTCTCCATCTTTTGCAATATGCACCGGTAAATTCGATTTGGTTTCCGGACCAAAGATAATGGAGGCGCCTGTCTTTTTGCACAGGTCCATATGGTTGATCACAAGATCCGCATGATAATGGGTTTCAAAAATATATTTTATAACAGCATTTCTATCATTAGCCACCTGGATATGTCCTCCAATATCTTTTAACGGGTCTACAACCGCAGCCTCCCCGTTACTTTCTATATAATAGGCTGCCTCACCTGGGTAACTGCTATATATTTGCTGAATGTACATGGCACTTTAATTATTACGATGGCGAAATAAAAAAAGCGGATGTTATTAAAACATCCGCGTCACTAATGGGATTTCAATTTTTAAGCTACCAGCTCATTTACAAAGGTGCTTATTTCATCAATTCTCTTATGATTGATAATATAGAAAATAAACTTACCGTCCCGCTGGGTAGTCACAATACCTGCCTTCCGTAAAATGGCGAGGTGTTGCGAAGCTACAGACTGTTCCAGTTTTAGTCTTACATAAATCTCCGTAACGGTAATTTTCTTTTCATCTTCAATCAGTTTTAACAATTGTTGACGCAATTTGTGATTGAGCGCCCTTAATATCAGGGCTGCTTTTTTTACATTGTAGTAATCAATTTTAATTGTGCCCATTTTTGTAGAGAGTTGCAAACTTACGTCTTGTCTCTTTGTGGCAGTGTCATTTGTCATAGATATTTAATTTTATTGGTGCCCCACAAAGATACAAATGAATTTATATACAAGAAAATTCTAATTGCAATATTTTCAGATAAAGGTATTTGGACAACCCGGAACTAATTTTGGGTTTGACTCCCCGGAAATTCTTTTAAATAAAGAGGTTCACTATAGGCCAGGTCTGCGAAATCATCATATTCATATTTTTTAAATGATAATCTACTCATTGCCAAGGCATTGCTAAAAACTGTAATAAATTTTGCATTTTCATGTTTGCAAATTAATTCCCATTTTTTAGCACCATTTCCAACGAAAAGTATTTTATTTTTTAACAACCTGTTGGCAAATGAATTTTCATCCAATATCATGGCGCAAGGGGAGAGAACCGTTTCCAGTTGTTGGTTATAAATCGCTGTAAATACTTCCATTCGCCTCGCGTCTATTAAAGGACAAAACATTGAACCAGGAGATATGGTCTCTTTATTGGCTTCTAAAATGGCCGCAAATGCTAATATTTCCAATGTGCCAATGGTAATCAAAGGTTTGTTCAAAGCATAGCATATACCCTTTGCGCTTGCCATGCCAACACGTAAACCGGTATAAGATCCCGGGCCGGCTGATATGGCAACCGCATCCAGATCCCGAATAGAGAGGGATATATTTCTCAGTAGTGCCTTTATAGCAGGCTGCAAAAATCCGCCATGGTCTTTTTGCGCCGAATTCGATGACACTGCTATAATTTCACCATCTTTTGCAATGCTGATACATGTAGTATCAATTGCCGTATCTATATTTATAATTAAACCCATGCGGTAGCTGCTGCTTTTAATAGATTAGCCGGTAAATATCTTGTATCATGTTTATAAAGTTTCTGTAAGAGTGCAAAGATCTTATCTACTCCGATTATCGATGCCCATTCGAAAGGTCCGTAAGGGTAGTTGGTGCCTAGCTTCATCGCAATATCAATTTCTTCTCTTGAACTAATTTTATCTTCGAGCGCAAAATAGGCTTCGTTGATGATCATGGCAATTACCCTGGCGGAAACAAACCCGGGTTCATCCGGTACCTGAATTATTTGTTTTCCTAAAGCAGCAAATACCCTTTTTACGGAGTTATCATTTGACCCTGCCATCTCCCAGGCGCTCCTGGATAAAAAGCCATTCCAGCCATTAATGCGGACTACATTTGCGGCAGCTTTTATGTCTGTTAAAGTAAAACTAACAGCATTTATTAAAACCGGGTTTGATGTAATTTCAAAATCCCATTCTACAACATCCTGTAACAACAAGTATGCTTCAACTCCGGCTGGAATATTTCGAATGGAATTCATCCTGAAATAATCAACATGACCGATTCCGGTATTGATTTCTTTCCACTGGTCATCATTTGCGAGAACAGCGATTCTCATATCATTATTTTTACAAAAATAGGTGGTTGATAAAAGATATATTTGCATTTCCTTAAAGAAATAAATTAGAATGAGCAAGCAAATCGTCCATACCGATAATGCCCCGGCACCGATCGGGCCTTATAACCAGGCTATTAAAACAGGCAATTTATTATTTGTATCAGGACAGGTAGCTTTAAAACCCGGAACCAATGATTTTGCCAATGCGGATATCATTGAAGAAACCCACCAGGTTATGCAAAACCTGAAATCAATTTTAGCAGCAGCAGGTATGGACTTCAGCAATGTGGTTAAATCAACTATTTTTTTAAGCGACATGGATTTATTTGGACAGGTAAATGTAATTTATGCTAAATATTTCGAAGGTAATTTCCCTGCCCGTGAAACAGTTGCAGTAAAAGGATTACCCAAAAATGCAAATGTGGAGATAAGTGTTATTGCTGCCGGATAATCTGATAAATTGATAATTAATAAATTGATAATTTATTCAAATTTATGCTTCTTTCAAATAAGCCTGTTCTTTCAATTACCCGGATCCTGTTACAATTAAGTACCTGATGAATGTTCACCTAAAAGCATTATCAATTATGGCTTAAATAATTATCAATCAAATTTCATACTATTCCGATCTTGATCAAAGACTCCATTGAAGGCATTATCAATTATCAATTATCAATTAATAATATGAGCAACCAAAAACCATTGGTAATAATAACTGCCGATACACATGATATCCTGATCAGCACACTGCAAAAAAAGGGATTTGATGTGCTGTACCAGCCGAAGGTAACTTATGAAGCATTAACGGATTTAGTACAGGATGCACACGGACTAATAGTAACAACAAGAATAAGAATTGATAAAGCAATTATAGATAAGGCATTCAATTTAAAATGGATAGGCCGCCTTGGAAGCGGCATGGAATTGATAGATACCGCCTATGCCAATAGTAAAGGAATTCAATGTGAAAGCAGTCCTGAAGGTAACCGGAACGCAGTGGGTGAACATACACTGGCACTGGTGCTGAATTTAATGAACAATATCTGTTCCAGTTTTGAAGAAGTAAAACAAGGAAAATGGAACCGGGATGCCAACCGTGGAACGGAGCTCAGCGGAAAAACAGTGGGTATAATTGGATATGGAAATACCGGGAGTTCTTTTGCAAGATTACTTTCTTCTTTTGATGTAACCATATTGGCTTACGATAAATATAAATTTGGTTTTGCAAAGGAATACATCAGAGAGGCAAGTTTTGAACAGGTTTGCCGTTATGCCGATATAATTAGTTTTCATGTGCCGTTGACTGCCGAAACGAGGTATATGGCAAATGAAGCATTTTTTAATAACCTGGCAAAAAAGCCAATCTTTATTAATGCCTCCAGGGGAGCTGTAACAGATACCGCCGCCCTGATTTATGCATTAAAACTGGGTAAGATTGCCGGCGCCGGTCTGGATGTCCTTGAAAACGAGAAACTAACTACACTGAGCGGGTTACAGCTAGAGCAACTGAATTTTTTAACTTCACACCCAAATGTGGTAGTTACACCCCATATTGCGGGATATAGCCATGAGGCGTTTTATAAAATGAGTGTTGCAATCCTGGAAAAGTTGGGTATTTGATTTTTTGTTTATATTTGCGATATCTGCAACGCCTTAGGCATTTTCCTAAGGCGTTGTATTTTTTTTCTCTTTACAATAAAAAGAAATGTTATGAGTGAAATGAATTATGTAAAAAAAGAAACATTTGAACTGATGAGAGCCGAATTGCACCAGATGAAAAGTGTGTACCGTCCGGCTGCAAGCAAGGCGATTGCAGAAGCCCGTGAAAAAGGGGATCTAAAAGAAAATGCTGAATATGATGCCGCTAAAGAAGCCCAGGGGATCCTGGAAGCAAAGATCAAATACCTGGAAGGCATAATTGCAACAGCTCGTATTTTAGACGAAACCAACATCGATACCACCAAAGTATCCATCCTGACAAAGGTAACTGTAACAAATATTGGTACAAAAAAGAAGTCCACTTATCAAATCGTTTCTGAAAAAGAAGCCGATCTGAAACTGGGTAAAATTTCAGTAACCTCACCTATTGGCAAAGGGTTGTTGGGGAAAGTTATAGGAGATATTACCGAAGTGCAGGTTCCCGCGGGTGTGTTGAAGTTTAAAGTTGAAAATATTACCTTATAATTTCTGTTCCTCTAAGATTTTTAACCCATCTGCTTGCTGGCTGATGGGTTTTTTGTTCGTATTTTTATAAAAATATTTATCTGATGACGATCTTTTCCAAAATCATAGCCGGTCAGATTCCATCTTACAAAATCACGGAGGATGATAAATTTTTTGCCTTCCTGGATATTTTTCCGATGGTAAAGGGGCATGTATTGGTTGTGCCTAAAATAGAGACGGACAAATTTTTTGATTTGCCTGACAACTATTTGGCTGAAATGTTATTGTTTGCTAAACCGATCGCTCATGCCATCGAGCATTCATTTAATTGTAACAGGTGTGGTATCACCGTTATAGGACTGGAAGTACCTCACGCTCACTTACACCTGGTACCAATTAATTCCGCCGATGATGTGAACTTTACGAGGGGAAAGTTAAAATTGTCCGGGGAGGAACTAACGAAAATCCAGCAAAAGATTATAAAAGCCCTTAGTAACATTGTGAATGGTGAACATTGAATGGTAATGGAAAGTCGAAAGTTGATAGTTTAAATTAAATGACATTTTATGATGATTAAAAAACCGATTGCCCATTGCCTATTGCCCATTGCTTATTGCCTATTGCTTATTGCCCATTGCCTATTAATCGCTTCGCCCTTTCACCATTCATCTTTTCAATCTTGCAGGATTCTTCTTCAAAAAATCATCCCAGCCGCTTACTTTGGTATTGGATGAACCAGGTAGGGAGCTTTCCTGGAAATAATGGCAAACCGCTACCGCCAATGCATCTGAAGCATCAAAAGATTTTGGATCGTCTTTGAAATTTAACAGGCGTTGCAACATTTTTAATACTTGTTCCTTACTGGCATTTCCATTACCCGTAACAGATTGCTTCACTTTTTTGGGCGAATATTCTGTTACATCAAGCCCATGCCTCATTGCAGCTGCAATAGCAACACCCTGGGCACGGCCTAGTTTCAACATACTTTGTACGTTTTTTCCAAAAAAAGGTGCTTCAATCGCAAATACATCCGGCTTATATTTAACGATTAGTCCGCTTACAGTATTGTAAATGAGCTGAAGTTTTCTGTAGGGATCAGCTTCCTTCCCGGGTTTTAAAACATCCATTTCCAATAACCTGATAGTGCTTCCGCTTATTTCTATAAGGCCGTATCCCATAATAACCGTTCCCGGATCAATACCTAAAATTATCTTTGTTTTCTTTTGCAATGTTGTTCCTGATTGATGAATGATGGATAAACTGAATAATTAAACTATACTTGTAATTGAAACCGGCGTTGAAAGCCAGTCACCCCTACCTGTTAACAATGCATGGCTTTGATTACCAACGCCCACAAGGCATATAGGCTGGTGACAAAAGTAAAGAAACATAATCTTACATTCTCTCTCTTTGGGAGACAGGGACAAAATAAGGACGGTTTTGAATAAAAGTATTAGAATATTTATTAACTATTTTTTTGGTCCTGTGCTATTCCTTATCCTGTCGTGGAGTTTATACAGGCAAATGAATAACCAGCCGGACCTGCCTCAAAGGTGGGCCCAAATCAGTAGTGCCTGGAAAAACTGGAAATTTTGGCTTGTCATATTATTAATGCTTATTAATTGGGGCATCGAATCAAAAAAATGGCAGATATTGGTAAGGCACGTACAGCGTTTTACTTTCACCAGGGCATTCAAATCTGTATTGTCAGGCTGTAGCGTTACCATGCTTACACCCAATCGTATAGGAGAATATGGTGGAAGAATATTATATGTGGAACCGGAAAACAGGATCAAGTCAATTTCCCTTAGCCTTGTTGGTAGTATCGGCCAGTTATTGGTTACAATGGTTATGGGGTGCATAGGATTATTATATTTAAGGTACCTTTCACATAATAATAACAGGGCACTTACTGTTTTACCCGAATTTTGGGGAGACGTTCTGATTTATCTGAGTATAGGATTGACAATCATAATCCTGTTATTTTATTTACGGTTGGGCTGGTTAGTTAGAATGATGGAAAGACTACCTTCTATGCAAAAGGTGGTAATTCATATCAAGGTTTTGGATGAATTCAAAAACAAGGACCTGTTGCAGATTTTATTTCTGTCCTTTGTTCGTTATCTGGTATTCGTTTTGCAATATGTGCTGATGCTGCAGGTAACGCAAATAGAAATTTCGGTCTGGGTATGCTTTTGGTTGATGACAGTTTTTTATTTGGTGATGGCGGTAGCTCCATCTATTGGGTTTATTGAATTACCTGTCCGGGTAAGCGTAGCCTGGATTATTTTCAAATTGTTTACAACCAACGAATTGGGAGTAGGAACGGCATCATTGGGTATCTGGCTGATTAACCTTGTTATACCTGCTATCATTGGCAGTTTGTTGATTTTAAGTATTAAAATTGTAAAAGAAAAATGAATATTATTTTTAAGGCAGGTATTTTACTGTTGGCATTTTCAGGGTTTACCCGGCAAGAACAGGAATCTACAACCACTTTTTGCGGGACTAAGAATACCGCTTTTAAAGAAGGAGAATCAATCACAATGAAAATTTTTTATAATTCTTTGGGAATATACATTGGTGCCGGGGAAGCAATATTTACTTCCAGTTTGGAAAGATTTAACGGCAAAACAGTTTATCATTGTGTAGGGGAAGGAAAATCCTACTCATTTTTTGATAACTTTTTTAAGGTAAGGGACCGTTATGAAACTTATATCGATACTTCGAGTATGTTGCCGCTCAAATTTATTCGCAATGTTGACGAAGGCGGTTACAAAATTTATAACAACGTAACGTTTAACCATGGTGTCGGCACTGCAGTTAGTACCAATGGATTATTTAAAACACCTGATTGCATTCAGGATGTCATTAGCGCTATTTACTATGCTCGCAATATTGATTTTGATAAATATAAACCCGGGGATAAAATACCCTTTGATATGTTCCTGGATGATGAAGTGTACCATTTATATATCCGTTATATTGGGAAGGAAAATGTAAAAACACGGTACGGAAAGTTCCGTTCAATTAAGTTTAAACCCCTGTTGATTAAGGGAACGATATTTGAGGGAGGAGAAAAAATGACTGCGTGGGTAAGCGATGATCCTAATCATTTAATTCTTCGTGTGGAAAGTCCCATTGCCGTTGGTAGCATTAAAGTCGATATGTATGGTTATAAAAACCTCCGATATCCATTAACTTCCCTCATTGGAATTAGGTAAATAGTTTAGTTCACTTATTTTAAAAATATCTTTTGAACGAATGCCTTTTTCCGTTAATTGCAAGGTGCAGCATTCATTTACCGGGTCGTGTTCTAAAAATAAAGTGCAATCGTTTTGTAGTGCCCATGATAAGAATATTTTTTTCTCCCGCAGGGTAGTCAGGGGAAACATATCATATGCCATCACATAAGGTAGAGGGATATGTGCCAGTGATGGCAAAAGATCAGCGACAAATACAATTGTTTTTTCTTTAGATTGAATTACAGGCAACATCATTGAATCTGTGTGTCCGTTGACAATAATGAAAGACATGCCCGGAATTATAACCGAAGCCCCGGTAATAACAGGTAACTCCCCCTCCTCATCCTCATCAGTCAATACTGAAATATCAATCATTTTCAACTGCCCGCTTTCTTTTAGGGGTAAAATGTTTTCTTTTAAAAAGCTCGCTTTTTCCCGGTCATTGGGTTGCGTTGCCCACTCCCAATGCCTTTCATTGCTCCAAAACGTAGCGTATTTGAATGCAGGCATTAATTTGTCGCCCACCCTGCTAATGCAGCCACCGCAATGATCAAAGTGAAGATGGGTTAATACTACATCCGTGATATCATCTTTTGTGAAGCCATATAATGCCAGGGATTTATCCAATGTATCATCACCATGCAAATAATAATGACCAAAAAATCTGGCATCCTGTTTATCCCCCATTCCATTATCGATCAGAATTAATTTATTACCTTCTTCAATCAGCAGGCTGCGTAAAGCCCAGCTACACATATTGTTTTCATCTGCAGGATTTAGTTTGTTCCAGATACTTTTGGGTACCACACCAAACATAGCGCCGCCGTCTAATTTAAAATGCCCGGTATTAATGGAATATAAATTCATATCAACTGCTTAAGTTTTGTTGCTTTTTCAATGCAAAATAAAGGAAGAGCAATCCCATTGCAAAAAATACGATCAGCGATAATATTGAATATTTCATGCTCAGTATTTCCCCGATATACCCAAAACTGAATATGCCGATCACGATCGCTAATTTTTCTGCCAGATCATAATACGTAAAATAAGAAGCTGTATCTTTTGTTTCGGGCATTAGCTTGGAATAGGTAGAACGGCTGAGCGACTGGATGCCTCCCATTACCAAACCAACAGCAACAGCCAAAGCATAAAATCTGTATTCTATAGGCGTTTGTTTTGGTTCCAGTTCTGTTTGCATTGCAATTAATGCCTTATCAATCCGGCTAAGCTCATTCGTATTGTTTACATCCATTGCTGCGGCCCTTTCATTCCTCAAATCTTTAATTTTAGCATGTTCGGGTTGCAAAGGTTCGGCAAGATTGGCTGTTTTGAATGCTGAAATGCAGATAATTATCCAGAAAAGTACCACGCCCATTAAAACTTTTATGTTACCAAATCGCATAGACAACCTGCTCATCAATATGGCTCCGGGTATGGCACCCAACTGAATCATTACAACAGTCACGATAAGTTTT
>JBDTWP010000246.1:0-10595 GCA_040006615.1 Ferruginibacter sp. | reverse complement strand
AGCAATTATTCCGGGCGGTCACGGCAAATACATTGGAGAAATCACAACATTGAATAAATATAGTACGGACAATGACTTTATTGTGCCGATGATTGAGGAATTTCTTGACAAGTAGCCGGAACCTTGCAGTACTGCCAATTAACTGAAATAAAAGACACGAACTACCAACGTTCGGTTTTGTGCATGTGGGACCTGACAGAAGTGCAAACAGGTATTTGCAGAAATAATTGCAATCCAATTTCAATAGGCGTTGTAGGATCAGGCCGCGGCCTGTTCTCACGAATTTATTGCAATCCTATTTCAATAGGCGATGTAGGATCAGGCCGCGGACTGATCTCGTAAATTATTGCAATCCAATTACAATAAGCAATGTGAGATCAGGTCCATGCCTTTTTTATTAGCCGTAACCAGTTTTCAGAAAAAATATTATCTATATTTTCATGAGTATATCCGCGGCTGGTCAGGATTCCTGTAAATTTCAGGATATCGGCAATTGTATCCATATCATATGGAGTTTGTTCGGTTCCAAAAAGACCGTCCAGATCGGTACCGAATCCGATATGCAGACAATTACCTGCCAATTGACAGATATGATCAAAATGTTCCGCTAATTTTTCAAGGTTGATGCCTAAACCTTTCGGATCATTTTTACCCAATTCAAATTCAGGATGCAGCATCCATGTATCCAATGCGCCGCCTATAACGCCATTCCTTTCGATAATCAATTTGATCTGTTCGTCAGAAAATTGTCTTTCTCCCTGCACCAATGCGCGGCAATTTTGATGGCTTGCCCAAACAGTGCCTTTGAAAATGTCCATTGCCTCAAAAAAACCTTTGTCGGTTAAATGGGTTGTATCAAGAATTATTTTTAGCCGGTCCATCTCGTACAATAATTCTTTACCAATCTTTGTCAAACCAGTTCCATCAGAATGCGTGCCTGCTGCATACCTTCCGGGTCCAAAATGTGCAGGCCCGATAGCCCTTAATCCTTGCTCATGATATTTTTCCAGGTATTTGAAATTGATAACAGAATCTGCACCCTCTAAGCTTAAAATATAACCAACTGGTTTTTTGTTATTTGTAATATCATTGTTTGTCCATAACAAAATATGATCCTGTAACTGAGGCCAGGTTGTTATCTGCACCATCTCTCCAATCTCTTCCATCACCTTATACCATGCTAATTGCGCCTGTCCGTAAGCATAGGCTTGTTCGGGTGAGTGCCAGCCAGTTAAATTAAGTGATGACATAGGATTACCTGCAGCAGAATAGCGTGATATGATGGTCGCAACCACCAGCCCGACATTGCCCTTCCGCAATTCAGGAAGTGCCACAGTTCCGTTACCACGGTCCTGCCTGTCTTTCAAATTTAATTGCATTTCCCTATCACGTATTTCGTGAACAGGCTTCGTCAGATCCCTGTTTAACGCAATGGCGTTTGTGGCCAGGTCTAAATGTGCATCTACAATAAACATACATAGTATAAATTAAAATTCTTAAGAGCCCGGCATTTGCATATTAATCCTGCAAATGCTTTTGTTTCAATCTTTGTTCAACCAGGCTGATGGGATATTTCAAAGAAAGTAAATTGATGTCGTAAGAAAATTCTTCAAAGGCCTTTTCCCATTCTGCCGCTTCTTCTTTTGTGTACTTATAAAAACCATTACCATTCGTTATGCCGTTGCCTCCATCGTTTGCGATGAGCGCGATCAGTTTAGGTGTTTCAGTTTGATTGGAAAGAGTTGGGAACAGGTCTTTCATTACATGATGATAAGCCTGCACACCGGTGAGATCCATGTACCGGAACAATCCGCAAAAAGTCATCCAACGGCCTGCATCATTTCTGCAGGCCTTGTCAATATCTTCAACACTTGCATAGCCATTTTCAACAAGGTTAAATCCTTCCCTGAACATCGCATACATTAACCTGTTTGTTATAAACCCCCGGATATCTTTGCGCACAAGGGTTGGCTCTTTTCCCCATGTTGAGGCAATTTTATATAATGATTCTGCAATGAGAATATCTGTCTTCGGTCCGCATATAATTTCGAGGAAAGGCGTTGTAAATGCGGGTTCGGCCCAATGCATTCCAAGAAACCTGTCTGGGTGCGACAACTTTTCCTGCAAAATACTGATTGGTATGGCAGAAGTATTCGTGGTAATGATTGCTTCTTCTGAAACTGCAGCTTCAATCAAAGTATAAACAGTCTTTTTTATGTCAACATTTTCGACAACGCATTCTGAGATAAGGAAACAATTATGCAGGTCGGCGTAATCTCTCGTAAACAAAAGATTCGATTCCAATTCTGCCACATCACGTTTGTGAATACCTTGCCTGAATGATTCTTTAAGCGCATGCAGGATCTGCCCGGGTGCCAGTTCCATGTCAGATTCAAGCGGAGCTAAAGCAATAACTTTATAGCCACTCATCAGCAATGCGGCTACAATGCTCCTTCCCATTAACCCCAGGCCAACAACACCCGCTTCTTTTAATTCACTGTTGATCATAACAAATATATTTAAATGATTTAATTAAATGGTCTGTCTTCGTTCCAGGCCTTCTTTTTATGCCAAAAGCCTGCATATAAAAGTATGACGATATAAAGCGTCATTAATAAAAACACGCCGGCTTTTGAACCAAACATAGTATTGAGCTCTGCATACATGATTGGAAATATGGCATCTCCTGCAATTGCCATAATTAAAAATGCGGCAGCCGTTTTTGTAAACCTGCCAACTCCTTTTAGGGCAAGCGGCCAGATGCATGGCCAGTTAAGCGCATTGCAAAAGCCCATGGCGATTACGAATAAAACAGAAATAAATCCATTGGTACAGATCGCACCAATGGAAAAACATATGCCTAAAAACGCACAGCCGGCAAGGGCTTTGCGTTGAGCCAGATACCCGGGTATTAATACAATACCCAGGAAATAACCCGCAAGCATCGCATAAATGATATAATCAACAAAAACCTGTGATGCAGCGGTAGAAAAACCCATGCTTTGACCGTAGGGAATAATATAATAACTGGTTATAGATTCTGTGCCTTCGGCGCAAAAAAGTGCTAACACTCCAAGTATTAAATTAGGAAACTGCCAAATGCTTGTGTGGGAAGGCCCATCGTCCTCTGCATTTGCTTCGGCTTCATTTACTACCGGAAGCGCAACCACCCACATAATAATAGCCATTGCAAACAACAAAATCGTGATAATGATGTATGGATTTATAACACGCAACGCCATATTATCAAGGGTAGTAATTCTTTGAGCTTCGTTCATTTTTGCTATGCCAGACATAATGGAGTCGGCATTCAATAAAAGTATGGGCCCGATTATGCGCTGACTTAAAATACCGGCTACTTTATTGAAGACGCCCATTAAACTATTGCGGCGACCTGCACTTTCCAGTGGCCCAAGAATAGTTATATAAGGATTGGCTGCAGTTTGCAGCAAGGCCTGGCCCGTGCCCATAAAAAACAGGCCTAAAAGGAACAACCAGAAGGTTCTTGTAAATGCCGCGGGAATAAATAAAATGGTTCCAATTGCCATAATGACAAGTCCGTATACAATCCCTTTTTTAAACCCTGTTTTTTCCAGGACCCAGGAAGAAGGCAATGCCATCACCACATAGGCAATAAAAAAGGAAAATGTAACCAGCGTGGTTTGTACGCTGTTCAATTCAAGGATGATCTGAAAGTAAGGAATTAAAATACTGTTCAACCATGCTGCAAAGCCAAATACGCCAAACAATAAGCCAATCATTAATAAAGGAAGTTTATACCTGTTCTTATTGCTCATGTTTTTCAAAGGCTACAATTGTTTGAAAACTTTAGACGATATTTCGAGAGCTGTTTCGATGTCCTCCTCTGTATGTGCGGCGGAAATATACCATAATCCCCGGCCAATGATCCTGATGCCGTTATCATGCATGCCTGCAATAAATTTATTCAGTTTTGCTTTATCGTAAGTAAGCACATCCCTGAAATCATGTACGGCAGGAAGATGTGTAAAACCAGTGTGAAACATAGGCCCCAAACCCTGTACCAGAAGATTACTATTATTTCGCATGGCCAGCTCACTCAAGCCCTCCATTAGTTGCAGCCCCAGTTTAAAAATTCTTTCAAAAACATTTCCTGATTCCAGCACTTCAATGGTGCCCATTGCTGCAGCAACAGTGGCATTACTGCTGTTCATGGTACCGGCATGAATCACTTTACTCTCGGCGACCAGGTTCATCCAGTCCTTTTTACCAACAATAACAGAAATAGGATAACCGCTTGCAATCGCTTTGGCAAAAATGGCGAGGTCGGGTGTTATTTTATAAAACGTTTGCGCGCCTCCCAAAGATGTTCTGAAACCGGTAATCACTTCGTCAAAAATGAGTGTTACATTATACTGATCGCATAGGTCCCTCATGCCCTGCAGATATCCTTCCCTGGGCAAAATGCATCCGTTGTTGCACATAATGGGTTCTGTAATAACCGCGGCAAGTTCATGGTGCCTTTTTTTAAAAGTTTTTTCAAGTAACTGCAGATCGTTCCAGGGTAAGATAATAAAATCATCCTTCACATTATCCGGAAGGCCTTCCGTCCATGGAAAAACATTTGGCTCTTCTACCGGTCCAAGCTGCTCTGCCGAAGGCGTAGATAAACCCCAGGCAACATTATCAAGCCAGCCATGATAATGACCTTCAAAACGTAAAAATTTTTGCTTGCCCGTTTTGGCCCTGGCAATTCTGAATGCGGTTTGTACGGCTTCAGAACCGTCCAGGCAAAACCGCATCAGTTCCGCAGAAGGGATCAGTTGTTGCAGTTTTTCTGCAAGTTCAATTTCTAAAATATGCTGACCCGCGAAAAGCTGTCCCTTTCTTACATACTCCTCCACTCTTTTTACTACATGGGGATGATTATGCCCGATTATCATGGGGCCCTGGCTCAGTGTAAAATCGAGGTATTCATTTCCATCCACATCGTAAATTCTGCTGCCTTCTGCATAGGTATAAAAAATTGCGTGTGGATGATTGTATTTTCTGAATTCAGAGGAAACGCCACCTGCCAATGATCTTTTTGCTCTCTCCAGTAATTTAGCAGATTGTTCGTATCTATACATTTAGCTTATTATTATTTATGGTTGGAATTAATTTTCCTGAAACTTTAATATGCTACACAGAATATTCGTTAAAAAACCAGCCTCATAATAATGCAATTTGACAACAGGAAATATTTTCATAACAACCTTGCCGGCTCGCCGGCACTCTTATTGCATATTAATGATCATCTCACCATTATGGCCGGTACCATAATAAAATGCGAGAGTTGCTAAAACAATGCTTTTAACTGTTTAACGGCCGAACCGGCCAATTTCTCGCCGGATCCGATCTCATACTTTGTTGTACCCGGCGTTGTTTCATAACCTGTGATCATTGGTGTAAAACCTTTTGGCCCCTGTGTAAAGGATACTTTTGTAGGAAAATATCCCTTTTCATCATTTGTCAAGCCCATCACCATCGTATTCCTGCATGGTGATTTTGCTTTGATATCCATCCCGAATTCAGTGAACATTTCTCCCGGCAAACCAACAAATGCCGCATCACCAATCCGGACAACCATTACTTCAAGGCTGTCAATAATTTCCTGGTTGCGGCGCATTTCAATCCAGTCTTTTGCATACTGCGCGTCAGGGATCCCATCTGCCTGGAGGGGAGGCATCCCTTCTTTTTCAACTTTTTTCATTACTGCCTGTGCCCAGGAAAATTGCTCATCTGTTATAGTAATACGCTTCAATGGAACCATTTCTTTGGAGACCGCGATGATGTCTCCTTTTACGGGCTTCACATTGTTAATGGCTTCAAGGGCTGAAATGCCAAGTATGTATCCTATACGTTGACATTCCTGGTAGGTATCGGGGAACCCTACCCGATAGTCGACCTGGGTTATATTACCACAACATCCGTTAAAAAAAATGGGCATATAATTTTTGCCCTTTACTCTTTTAATGGATTCCCCCAGGTAACCGGGATAATCGGCGGTATATAACCAGTTGTTTCCTGTTAATGTAGTGGCATGGCAGGCAAAATTTACAATTACACCCGTAGGTTTTCCTTTCTGCGCAATCGACAATATAATGAGTTCGGGATCTATTGGTCCCCATGGCTCAATGACAAAGCCGGGTGCAAATTTCTCCCAGCACATATGCGTAGTGCCATCGATACATTTTAAGCGGCGGTTATGCGATACTCTGTCTTCATAAGACCGGCCAGCCGAAAGCACAGAAGGTTTTAGATCTTTATCTGCTTTAACAGCCGCACTGGCTGCCCTGGCAAGGTATTCTTTTGCCTTTGGTGCATTCAGATCAGATACAGGCCCACTATGGGTGTGTGTTGCCATGATCATAATATTGCCCCGTTTTATCGTTGTCCTTGAAGCGATATAGGCCCGCATCATTTCTATAGACTCCTTTGGTATGTAACAAATATCCACAGTAACGAGGGCCACTTTTTCTCCTTTTTCATTGGCTGCTACAATTGCCCTCGCATAAAGAGAGTCATGCACGCCACGGGACGCATAGTCGTTGCCGCGATAATTACCGGCCATATCCAGGCCCACTTCAGGTGTATAGTTTACTTCAGCAATGCCAATCAAAAGGGTTGATTTTACCCGCTGTGCGTTAGTCCCGGCAGTTGCAAATATAAATGTGACTAATAAGAAGAAAGAAGCGATAAGATTTGTTTTCCTGTTCATTAAGCGTAAAGTATGCAGTAAAAAAAATAGATACGGAATTGGCCCGGAAAGACCTTCAATGTCAACCCGCTATTTTTACAATGGCATCAATTTCAACTTTAATATTTTCGGCCAGCACAGATTGCACTGTTGTTCTTGCGGGTTTTATGCCGGAAAAATATCCGGCGTAAATTTTATTAAACCTGTCAAAATTTTTTATATCGGACAAATGTACGGTACACTTCACTATATCATCCATTGTTGCTCCTGCTGTTTCAATGATAGCCTTTATGTTGTCCAGCGTGCGGGTGGTTTCTTCTTCGATAGAACCCAAAACGAAAACAGATGTTTTGAAATCTACCGATGCCTGTCCGCTTACAAAAAGAAATCCGTCCGCCATCACGCCATCAGAATAGGCGCCTGTTATGAAATTGGCATCCCTGTCCGGGTGTACTATTTTAATTTTACTCATAGTTTTTTAGTTGTCTGAGTTTGGTAAATAAGCGGGCATTTAAAAACAATTATATTCAAATCAATAGTTAAACCGAATGCATTTCTAATTGTCGCGTGGGCCCAGAGACTGGAGTAGACATTTTTCATAAAAAGTTTGTTGGTTAAAATATAGTTGAACCGGTTATTTAAAAAAGTTGCTGATTTTCTGAGGGTATATCAAAGGCTCGCTAACAATAGACCGTTTTGATGATGATAATGAATGGTTGATTTTTCAAGGAGGAAATGATTGCTTTGGTAATGTATAGTATTCTTTTCAATAAAACAAAAGCATTAGTAAAAATTCAGCATTTTTGGTTTCAGGATATTCCAGCCATTCTTAATAAACATTCTTCATAAGAATCGCCCTTTTTTCAATAATGCCTGCGCTGATATTATTTTAGTCTGTAATTTTAATCGTTCACGACAACGCCGGTTCCGTCTATGGGCGATCGCTGAATAAGTTAAAAGGTTCACACTGATTTTGGCAACGGTGGCAGGGGAGGTTGTATGAACAGGCAGGGCCGCTCCTTTCATTAAAAAAGCGGATAATGCATAAAATTAGCCAGAGTTAAAACCGGTTTTTAAAATCAATTTAGTAAATTTACTATCTGACAAAAAGCTAGATCCATGGTTATAAATGTAAACGGTACAGCGCACGAAGTAACAGCGGACCCTGATGTTGAATTATTAAGCGTATTGCGCAACGAACTGGATTTAACCGGCAGCAAGTATGGCTGTGGTGAGGGGGCCTGTGGTGCATGCACGGTGCTGGTAAACGGTGCGCCGTCCCGATCCTGTATTACACCCGTTGGGTCCGTAGTGGGCAAGGAGGTGACCACCATTGAAGGCCTTGAGAAGAATGGTAAATTGCATCCGGTACAGGAGGCTTTTCTTACCATGGATGCATTTCAATGTTCGTATTGTGCATCAGGCATGATCATGTCGGCCGTGGCATTACTTAAAAATAATCCGGCTCCTACCGAAGCTGCAATTGCTGACGCAATGAACGGCAATATCTGTCGCTGCGGAACATATCCTTATATAGTAAAAGCCATAAAGCTGGCTTCAAAATCATAAATAACTAATGATGGACAATCCCGATCATTTACCAGATTCATTTGAGCCAACGCAGGATGAACTGCCTCCAAAACCGGATCATCATTTTATACTTGACCGCCGGAAATTTTTTAAATTGACCGGTGGTGGCTTGGCTGTTGCATTTGTATTGCACGACCTTTTTTCTTTTGCAGGGGAAACCGTACCTGAAAGATCCCCGCTGGTTCCGGTAAGCCAGGTAGGTGCATGGATACATATCGGGGAGGATGGAATGGTAACTGTGTACACAGGCAAAGTGGAGGTAGGACAGAACATAAGGACATCCTTGTCTCAAATTGTGGCGGAAGAACTGAAGGTGCCTGTATCGTCTGTTAAAATGATCATGGGCGATACGGACCAGGTGCCCTATGATGCGGGCACTTTCGGCAGCCGCACCACTCCACAAATGGGTACTCAATTGCGCAGGGCGGCTGCTACCGCAAGGGAAGCATTGTTGGAAATGGCGTCCAAAAACCTGGATATTCCCTCATTAGGTTTAAGAGCGGAAAACGGAATGGTGGTTAATATTGCCGCTAATAAAAAATTAACCTATGGCGAAATAACAAAGGGCAGGCAATTACTGCTGCCGATATCTGAAAAAGTGCAGGTTATAGCTGCCGGTGATTGGATAGTAGCGGGAAAAACGGTGACTAAAGTTAATGGCCGGTCTTTTATCACCGGTAAACATTCATACGTGTCAGATATGAAGTTGCCGGGCATGTTGTATGGAAAGGTGTTGCGGGCGCCTTCATACCAGGCAAAGCTGATTGAAGCGGATATTTCAAAAGCCAGGGCTATCCCGGGTGTGGTTGTAGTGCACGATGGAAACTTTATTGGCGTAGCAGCCCCCGATCTGAGAACTGCCGGAAAGGCCTTGCTGGCCATTAATGCCAAATGGGACAAGAATACCGGGCAGCCATCCAAATCAGGTATATTTGACTACCTAATGCAGCATGCATCCGGTGAAAGCGATGGCAGAAATGCGGGCAATATAAAGGGCAATGTGGAAGAAGGGTTAACCGCCGCTGATTTTAAATATTCCAATAGGTATACCATACATTATATAGCACATGTTCCGTTGGAGCCCAGGGCGGCACTGGCACAATGGATCGATGGAAAGCTGACCGTTTGGACGGGCACACAGCGGCCCTTTGGCGTGCAGGAAGAGCTGGCCGACATATTTAGGGTAAGTAAAGAAAAGATCAGGGTGATGATGCCCGACACGGGATCGGGTTATGGAGGAAAGCACAGCGGGGAAGCCGCTATTGAAGCTGCCCGCCTGGCCCGGGAAGCAAAGAAGCCGGTTAAGATTGCCTGGACAAGAGAGGAAGAATTTACCTGGGCTTATTTCAGGCCCGGCGGAGTGATTGATGTGGAAAGCGGCGTAAAGAAAGATGGCACCATTATCGCCTGGAAATTCAATAATTATAATTCCGGAGGAGCAGGGCTTGGTACCCAATATAAAATCACCAACCAGCAAATCGCCCATCTTCCATCCGACTCACCATTAAAACAGGGTTCATATCGTGGGCTTGCAGCTACGGCGAATGTGTTTGCCCGCGAATGCCATATGACAGATTTGGCCCGGCTCGTTAAAATGGACCAGCTTGATTTCAGGTTAAAAAATTTAGACGACGACCGTTTTATAGCAGTGCTGCAAACGGCCGCCAAAACATTTGGGTGGAATGGATCCAGGGCCACCGGGCATGGTTACGGAATTGCTGGAGCTTTTGAAAAAGGCGGATATGTAGCCACCTGTGCGGAAATAATGGTAAACAGCGATAAGGAAGTAAAACTGCTTCGCGTGACACAGGCTTTTGAATGTGGCGCCATTATTAATCCGCATCACCTGGAAAACCAGGTGATGGGCTCGATTATTCAGGGCCTGGGCGGTGCTTTATTCGAGGCGGTTGATTTTGCTGATGGAAATATCCTTAACTCCAGGCTTTCTGCTTATAGAGTACCCCGCTTTCGGGATATACCCAAAATTGAGATAATATTGATGGACCGTAAAGACCTGCCTTCTTCCGGTGCCGGAGAAGCGGCTATTGTAGGTATCGCCCCTGCCATCCGCAACGCAATATTAGATGCCACCGGCATTGCGCTGTCTACGATGCCAATGCTGCCAAACGGCGTACTGGCATAGCAGACAGGCACCATCGCGTTTTTTCCGGCCCGCTATTGAGGATTTTATTGAGATTTCCATGTTAGGATGCATGCCGGAGCCAGTTTGTACAATCTATATCCATATTTTTTTTTTACCGGGAAAATCTTATTTAAATTTCCATAA
>JBDTWP010000245.1:0-10623 GCA_040006615.1 Ferruginibacter sp. | reverse complement strand
GTCCCGTAGGGACAATATGTGGGTAGAAAAGAAAAATGCTTCGTCTATTTGTCCCATAGGGACATCATGTGGGTAGAAAACAATAAAAATGTGTCCGTCTGTCCCGTAGGGACAATATGTGGGTAGAAAAGAAAAATGCTTCGTCTATTTGTCCCATAGGGACATCATGTGGGTAGAAAACAATAATAATGTGTCCGTCTGTCCCATAGGGACAATATGTGGGTAGAAAACAATAATGATGCGTCCGTCTGTCCCATAGGGACAATATGTGGGTAGAAACTTGAAGTTATCTGGCAGACAGCAAGGTTAATACAGCCAACAGCTATACCGGCCCCGTAATCCCTAAGTTTCATGCAAAAAACGCTAATATTGATATTTTGTTACCCCATGAAATACTCTTTTCAAAAAGCATATTTTTACAATTGAATTTATACACTACGATTTTGCATGCCATGATTTATACTTTTTAATGCTTAACCTGGTTTAAATATTAAAAATTATATTAGCTTAAATTATGATTTAGCATGACAGCAGAACACCAACGGCTGGCCGTAAATAATAAAAAGCCTATTCCACTGGAACAATGGGGTCCCTACCTGAGCGAAAGGCAATGGGGTACCGTAAGAGAAGATTACGGTCCTAACGGCGACGCATGGGGGTACCTCCCTTTTGACCAATCGCATTTCAGAACTTATCGCTGGGGTGAAGATGGGATTGCAGGTATCTCGGATTATTTTCAGAATCTGTGTTTTGCAGTTGCTTTATGGAATGGCAAAGACAAAATTCTGAAAGAACGATTATTTGGACTTGGAAATTACGAAGGCAATCATGGGGAAGACGTAAAAGAATTGTATTATTACCAGGATAATATTCCTACCCATTATTATATGGAATATTTATACAAATACCCCCAGAATGAATTTCCGTATGAAGTCCTGAAATCTACCAACCGCAGCCGTTCCATGTTGGAGCCTGAATTTGAAATATTGGATACGGGTGTATTTGATAAGGATGAATATTTTGATGTGAATATTACATACGCCAAACAGAATCCAAAGGATATTTATGTTAAGATTGATATTACCAATCGCAATCAAAAAACTGCTCCCATAACTTTATTGCCAACCCTGTGGTTTTACAACCGCTGGGCGTACAACCCGGGTGAAGCCCAACCATCCATCACTTTTGTAAATAAAACATCCGTCAAAATCAAACATAAGCGGCTTGGTAACTACTACTTTTATTTTCAGAATCCCGATGATTGCCTGTTTACAGACAATGAAACCAACCTGGAAAAGGCAACCGGCGCAGCCAATGAAACACCATTTGTAAAAGATGCTTTTCATGATGCGATCATTGAAGGCACCAACCGTAAAAAGCTTCGTACCAGGAAAGTAGGCACCAAGTTTTCACCGGTCTATGAATTGAAACTAAAAGGGGGTGAAACCAAAACCATATATTGCCGGCTAACAAGCAGTATTGACGATAAACCTTTTAGCAAGGGGTTTGAGAAAATATTCGCAGTACGTAAACTGGAGGCTGATCATTTTTACAGAACCATTCTTCCCTCCAATATATCTGATGATCTGAAGAATATACAGCGTAAGGCGCTCGCCGGTATGTTGTGGAGCAAACAATATTATCATTATGATGTGGAGCGCTGGCTTACTACCAGTGATGGTATTACCCCCGTGAGCGATGGCAAAATGAAAGGGCGGAATAATAACTGGACTCATTTAAAGAACCAGGATGTAATTGCGATGCCGGATAAATGGGAATATCCATGGTATGCCGCCTGGGACCTTGCTTTTCATTGTATTTCATTGGTGATGGTTGATCCCGAGTATGCAAAACACCAGTTGCTGCTCATCATGAGAGAATGGTACATGAAACCTGATGGACAATTGCCTGCATATGAGTGGAATTTCAGTGATGTGAATCCCCCCGTGCAGGCATGGGCAGCCATGGAAGTTTACCGTATAGAAAAAGAGACCGGTGGAACCGGGGATATTATTTTCCTGAAAAAAGTATTCCAGAAACTGCTGATCAATTTTACCTGGTGGATCAACAGGAAAGACCGGAGTGGCAACAATTTATTTGAAGGAGGCTTTTTAGGGCTCGATAATATTGGTATATTCAACCGCAGTCATAACCCATCGGGCGAAATGCAACTGGAGCAGGCGGATGGTACCAGTTGGATGGGCATGTATGCGCTAAATATGATGGACATGGCGCTTGAGATCGCCAAACAGGATAGCTCTTTTGAAGACATGGCTACCAGGTTTTTTGAGCATTTTGTGTTGATAGCGGACGCGCTGAACAGCCATAGCCTTTGGAATGAAGAGGATAAATTTTATTATGACGTCTTGCGTATCGGAAGCGCCGATCCGATGCCGCTGCGTATACAGAGTATTGTTGGGTTAACGAGTTTATTTGCCGTGAGTATAGTGGGAAAGGAAATATTTGAATGCCTGACCGATTTTAAAAAAAGAGTAGACTGGTTTGAACATTACAGGTCGAAAAACAATCGCTTCTGGCCCAATGAAGAGCATGGTGACGGAGAAGAAATATTAATATCATTGGTCAAAAAGGACCGCCTGATCCATTTGCTCCACCGCATGCTCAATGAGGATGAGTTCTTATCAGGCGGAGGCATCAGGGCTTTATCAAAATACCATGAAGCAAATCCCTACTCCGTCACCATCGATGGAACCAGGTATGAAATTCAATATGATCCAGGTGATTCTACCAGCAATCTCTTTGGTGGCAACAGCAACTGGCGTGGCCCGGTATGGATCCCTATCAATTACCTGATCATTCGCTCTATCCGGAAGTACGGCGAATTTTATGGCGATAATTTAAAGGTAGAGTGCCCGGTAGGATCGGGTAATCTTTTAAACCTCGTAGCTGTTTCCAAAGTATTGACAGAAAGGGTAGTGAGCCTGCTGGCAATAGATGATAAGGGAGAGCGAAAATTAAACGGCAATCAAAACTGGTTCTATAAAAAACCGGGAAATGAAAAGCTGGTATTGTTTTATGAATATTTTCATGGTGATACAGGTTGCGGACTAGGTGCCAGTCACCAAACGGGATGGACCTCCCTGGTGGCCGATTTGATTGGTGGCAACGAGGTAAAGAAGGAAGATTGGAAAGAGGGTAGCGGCCATGAAATATTTATTGATGAAGACGAATATTAATTGATAATTGATAATTCGGATAATTGATAATTGATAATTGATAATTGATAATTTTTTCAATGCATGAAGTATTCGGTTAATGAATATTTTTTGAAACGAAGCAATTATGAGGTTTCATGATCAAAAATGATTCATATTTAAAATCGTTGAGCTTTCAATGAATTGCAGATTCTTCGAATTTAACAAATCAATTATCAATTAAAAGAATTATCAATTAATGAGAGAGTAGCAAATTGAAAACATTATCAATTATCAATTATCAATTAAAAGAATTATCAATTAATCAGTGTGTAGCAAATTGAAAACATTATCAATTATCAATTATCAATTATCAATTATCCGAATTATCAATTATCAATTAAACTATTTATCAATTAAACTATGTTTTTTCTTTAACGTGCCACCTGAGAGCAAAATAGCTGAACTATCGGCAATAGTTAGGTGCAGAGAATCAACCTGGGCATGCCCAAGGTCTAAAATTGAAAAGCCTTTTATACTGGCATCTACCCATTTCGCATGAAACGATTCTGAAACTTTAAAATCCGGGGACATTTCAAAAACTACTGCCGAAGAATCGTTTTGCATGATATGCAGTGAATCAAACTCCTGAATCATGCTCTCCAGTTCAAAGGACGATTTGCCGGCCATAATTACACTAATACTTTTCTGCTTCATTTTAAACATCTCAAATTTCGTATCGGTTCCGGTTACAGAAAGTATTTGTGGAGAAAAGACACGGACAAGTGTGTTCCCGCCCATCCAGTGTTTTTCATAAATATCTTTATATGTATTGGGAAATTTTAAAAAGAGCGTATCATTTTTTACAATTGCCTGTACACTTCTTTTTTTGTAGCCCTCCCAATTTTTATATACCCTCACTGAAGGTTTATTATTTTGTTCAAAGGCAATATTGGTTACGTTTCCGCCTTCTATGCTAATATGCCTGAATGGCTCCTGGAGAATTTTGCCATAATTCCAATACAGATCGCTTTTATCCGCTTTATCATATTCCTTTTTCAAAAGAACATTGGAAGCAACCAATCCGGCAGTAAACAAAAGCAGCATCAGGGTAAGAATTTTCGTACTGAGTTTCATAATTATTTATTTTGAAAATTATCTTTTACAAATTGATCGTACTGATTTTTTAGTTCTTTTATATCAATTTTAAGCAAATAAAGATTGCGGAGAAAAACAGGTAATTCATTCTCCATGAACTGCTCCCTTCTGAAAGCAAGAATGAGTTCCATTGCATTTTCTTCTGTAAAATAACCTACCCCTCTCTTATTTGTAATAATTGCGCGCTGTTGCAATAAATCATACGCCCTTTGAACTGTATTGGGGTTAACTTCCATTACTACAGCGATATCCCTTATACTCATAATTTTATCACCCAGCCTCCATTTCTTCAGTAGTATCTGCTCACAAACATATTCGGCTATCTGAAGATAAATAGGCTGGTTTTGTCTGAAATCCATTTGTACATTTTTAAAATTCCTTTTCTCTCAATCTTACATAGGCAAGCATCCAAAATATTGCAGGGATGATATACTGAATTAAAATACTCACGGCAGTGGCTACATTTACCGGTAATTCAATACGGCCTGTTTCTTTGTCAACACCAATCCAGACAAGGAAGTACGGCATTGCATTCTCCACATCCTGTATTATTGCCTTTGCAATCATTAAATTAAGCAACCATGCACCAAACCAAACTGCACAAATAAGCAATGCCACTTTTATAAAACTTACCCTGTTAAAATAGAGGGATCCAACAAGCATCGCCCCCGCAAAATTCGCATACATAACCTCCCCTTTGTTGGCAACAAATCCATCAAAAGGAAAGATTTGAACCCGTTCATATAGCTCTTTGTAAAAGGGTCCGCCGGGGTCCAGGCTGCGGTGATATATTCCGACAAAAACCGTATCAATAAAGCGGTAAATTAAAAAGAACAGGATAGTATATAATAGACCTGTAATTACTACGCCGCAAAGCCATTTCTCAAAATGCGACGCAGGAAGCGTAAGAAAGGATGAACCCATTGCATTGGTAGCAAAATAGCCATAAACAAAGGAAGCTAAAAAGCAACCGCCTCCAACCAATCCCAGCAGGAAAGAAGCATTCTGAGCCACATCAAAACCCGCCAGTTCCTTACAAATTACGTAAGAAAAGAATACAATTGTTATCGAAAGCCCCGCCAGGCCAAACAACTGCATGGGCCGCTCCATCAATGTTTTTTTGAAAACCAGGCCAAAGCGTTTGGCATTAAAAGTATTGTTCATTTTGTGATTTTAATGTTTAAAAAATCTCCCTTATTCTCGCCGGGTTTTCAGTAACAGCATTAAACAAATGTTCAAGGTTTACTTTTGAATCTTCAGCTTTGGTATTTTCTATGACTATAGAAGAGCCTTGCAGGGATTCTTCAAAATAAAGGACCATTCCTGCATCAGGCATGATATCAACAGTTTTAAAAAGGAGCTTTTCTGCTATGGAGGCCACCGAAGCATTCAACAACAATTCACCTTCATCCACAATAACCACCTGGTCAATAAGGTTATCAAGGTCACGTATCTGGTGTGTTGAAATAAAGATCATCCTGTCGGCATTCATCACAGATGCTATCAGCTTCCTGAAAAGTTTTTTGGACGGTATATCAAGCCCGTTGGTTGGTTCATCCAGCAATAGCACTTTGGTATTACAAGCCAGGCCGAATGCAATGATGAATTTTTTTTGTTGCCCGAAAGACAAAGTATTCAGTTTATCCGCTGTTTTTACTTCCAGCAGACCGAGGTAATTAAAGAATTGCTCTTTATTAAAAGTTGAATAAAAAGGAGAGAATAGATGGACATACTTTTCGATGGTCAGAGCAGGCACATAGACTTCCTCCGGAATAAAATAAATCGTTTCTAAAAAAGAGGGCAACCGTTTTTTCGGGGCAAAGCCATTCACTTCAATTGATCCGCCCAATGGGAACAACAGGCCAATCATATTTTTAAGCAGGGTGGATTTACCTGCCCCGTTACGACCCAGCAGCCCATAAATACTTCCTGTTTCAAGCGAAAGACTCAGGTTCCTGTACAATAGTTTTTTGCGGCTATATCCAAAGGACATGTTCTTTATATCGATCATTAGTGTATTAGTTAAGTAGTACACTCGAAGATAGAGACAAATTTATTAATCCACCAAATAATTTTTAAAAAATACGAATTATCTTTCTTGTTTAACCTGGTAGTAATTACAGATATTGACCTTATGTTGGATTTCTGCAAAGCTGGGAGCCACAGATTTAATTGATACTTTGCATTTTACAAATCAATGATGTAATTTTCAACCTCAAACACGATTTTTTATGGTTTATGATTTCAATATCGACATACACTGTCATCCGAGTGGTAAGCCTTATATGAGCGGCCGTAACCATCCCGTACATACGCCCTTTGAAAGTTATGGAAACGAAATCCTGGGCTGGTTGCTTAACCGGCTGAATAAGCAAATTGAAAATATATCGAATATAAAATTAGGCACCCAAAGTAATTTTGATAATCTCCATAAAGGAAAGGTTCGTGTAGTATTGGCATCGCTTACACCACTTGAAAAGGCCTTTATGGTTGCTAATTTAAGAGCGGATAGTTTCCTGAATGACAACTTAAAAGCCCTGGTAACAGAAAAAGAAACACCCTGGGAAAATACCGTAAAAACCAAGGTGGTGAATGCTTTAACCGGTTTTTATATTGATGATATTGACTTTACGAAAAAAATGATATTGCATTATTTCCAGGAGGGCCTGGTACCAGAGTATAATTATTTTACAAAATTTAATAACCAGAAAAACGAGGACGAGACCTATACCATAAAATTTGTAAAAAATTACCGGGAAATTGAGGACACCATCAATACCGATACGGCTACCATTTGCATCATCATAACGATCGAAGGCGCACACACGCTCTCCAGCCAGGTGCCCAATATGGCATTTTTAAGAAGAGACCAGGGGAGAAGCCATAAAAATGACCAGCCTGATTTCACTACCCTTATCGATTACGTTAACAATATTGAGGCAATGAAAAAATGGGAATTTGTTCCGCTCTTCATTTCACTCAACCATCATTTTTGGAACGGACTGGGCGGGCACGCGAAAAGCCTGATGAAACTGGTAGGTACCATTGTTTCACAATCCGAAGGAATTAATGAAGGATTGAAAGAGTTAGGAAAGGAAGTAATAAAGTTATTATTAAAAACAGCCAATGGACCCAGGATCCTGGTCGATATTAAGCATATGAGCCCGCAATGCAGGAAGGATTTTTATGCATTTATACAAACTGAATACTGGGACAAAAACGACAAATTCCCGTTGATATGCAGTCATACCGGCGTAGTAAGTAAATGCAGGACCCTGGATGCTTTGATAACACAGGATGATGACGCGGAATTGCATGATAATGGCAACTTCCTTCATGAAAACAGTATTAATCTTTGCGCGGAAGATATATTGAAGATCGCAGAAACCAGGGGACTGATCGGCATACAACTGGATGAAAAAAGGATTGCAGGGAATAAGATCATTGAGATAATCAAAAATGACAAAACACTGGGCAGTGCTGACCTTCGCAGGCAATACGTAAAAGTATTGTTCGCCAATTTATTTGAAATCGTGAAAACGGTGAATACAGTACAGGGATGGGACATTTTGTCAATCGGCAGTGATTATGATGGATTGATCAACCATTTAGATTTTTACCCAACCTCAGCAGAGATGCCGGTTTTAAGAAATGATATGCTTGAGTTTTTGAAAAGCCCGGAAGAAATTTCGCAGGCTGGATTTAATTATAGTGTGCCTTTACCGGAAATAAATAGACTGATGTTTGATTTAAATGCAGAAGAGATCATAGAAAAAGTATTTGCAGGAAATACCATGTCCTTCCTGCAAAATAATTTTAACAGGTAGGTTTTAGACCCGGTTTAAAATATTCAATCATAATAATAATTTCAGAATTTATAAGAGTGCAATTCATTCTATAGAAATCAAAATTCCTCCCGGGAAGGGCATTACCTGGGGAGCACTTCTTGCCGGTGCACTATCCGGGAAAAAGTCGCTGTAAACCTTATTAATAATTTTGAAATCATTGTCATAGCCCGCTACCATAAAAATAGTTGTCTTTACAATTTTCTTCATGCTGCTACCTGCATCCTCCGGGATTGTTTTACCATACAACGTTTGTCAGGAACCGCAGTGCCAAATTTAAATTCCATTTGTTGTGAAGAACGCCCTTGTGGTCCACGCTTTTGAATGTGCATAACTTTCTGGGAAAAACAAAAAAATAAGTGGTTAAAAATTTGGAAATAAGGTTTTCAGATTCGTACATTTACAACATGAATTGAGAAGAAAGATTCGTAAAAAGATCAATCAACTCAAAGCAGGAGCATCAGGTTTCGTAAGTATTACCAGACAAGCAATTGGAAAGTAAGAAAACAAATTTGGTGCTTTTTTTATGCCCCTACTCGTTTAGAGCATTTCAACCCGGTACATGATCTTTTTTCGTCCACAAATCTTCATTTGCCCCCGCAGCCTCCGCCAGTTTCAATAAAAGATTCAATATGGGAAACTTCTGCATAGTTGCATTTAATTACACGACAATAAGGGCTTATCCTTTTTTTTGAATGTTCAAAATTGATGCCCTTTTATATTGCATTTTACATGTATATATTGTAATTTTCTAGTTCAAACAGGCACCCTTATGGAATATGATTTCAACATTGACATACATTGTCACCCCAGTTGGAAGCCATATATGAGTGGGAGAAACAATCCCGTTCACACGCCATTTGAAAGCTATGGAAACGAAATAAAAGACTGGTTACTTAAAAAACTGAGCAGGCAGATTGAAAGTAAAGTTCATGTGAGGTTAGGCACACAAAGTAATTTTGATAATCTCGTTTAATTTAAGTGCAGAAGAGATCATAGATAAAATATTTGCAGGAAATGTTATGGCCTTCCTTAAAAATAATTTTAACAGGTAAATCCGGGATTAATCGATATGCACAAATAATGGCTTCAATTCCCAAGTGGACTGGCTTCCTAATGCCCTGTCATCACAGTAGTGTCAGGTGTGCATAACTTTTTGTAAAAAAAGAAAAAATACCCGCCAAAAAATTTGCAAAATGGTATTCTGTAGTTGTATATTTGACTTGTGATTGAGAAGCAGGATCCGTAAAAAGATCAGGCAACTCAAGCAGGAGCATCAGGTTAGTAAGTATTACAGGAACTAAGCAATTGGGGAAAGTAAGAAAACAAACTTGGTGCTTTTTTATGCCCTATTGTAATTTATATAATGAGATCAACCCGGCCAACCTCTTTTTGCAAATCGGGCAAGCAGCGACCACGACTTTTTGAAGTTCCGGCCACGGATTGATCCTTCATCTCTCACCATTGTGGAAATTAATCAACATTTACCATGGATTATTTTTTCAATACCCGGCTAAATACGACAATTACCGGTTGGCACGCTTTTCCCCAATCATTTGTTATAATAAAACTAAACACATGGCAATGAAAAATCAGGACTACCTTGATGCGGACGATCAAAAAGCAGGTCCTTCTATTAGAAATGAGGAATTTGGTGAAGTCTCCAGTGAAGGAACAGTAGACAATGATATAACCCCGGTAGAATTGAAACTGCTGGATGATGCCGGGGTCAATGAATCAGCCGATGATGATGATCAGCTCCTGGATGAAGCGCTGTTGGATGACACGGATGATGAAGGCGACAAGCTCAATGAAGAGATTGACCTTACCGGCGAAGACCTGGATATACCTGGTAGCGAAGCAGATGACGATGACGAATCCATTGGTGAAGGGGACGAAGAAAATAACATCTACAGTTCCAGCAGGCAGCATGATGATAATGATACCGATCTGTAATTTATTGGATACGCCTTAATTCGCAATTGCAGGCTTTAATGGCGGTTATCGCTCAATCGACCTCTTCCCATTTAAGGGAACAAGATCTGTTTAACAATTCTCTGTTTACCGGCTACTCTTTCTTTGCAGTATTTTTCTTATTGGTTTTGCTTCCAGACTTTGGAGACACTATAGCGCCTTTTTCTTTAGCCTCCGGCACACCGATCGCGATTGCCTGTTTTGGATTGGTTAATTTTTTCCTGATCTATGCTTTCCGATTCACCTTTTCCATTCGCTTCATTGCAGCCTCCACACTTTTTTCAGCACCCTTTGAAAACTTTGCCATCTTGTGTATTTTATATGGTTAACAAACCATTCATTTAAGAATAAAAAAATCATGTCAGCCACTCCGTTCCTGCCACCCATAAAAGAAAATACAGCCATAGAATTAGGTGAAACGTTCGCAATAAGTATTTGAAAGCGGCCTCGAATAAAAAGTGCTAGAAAATTTCAATATGATCCGTTAAGAA
>JBDTWP010000244.1:0-10642 GCA_040006615.1 Ferruginibacter sp. | reverse complement strand
ATTAAATGAAAACGATTACAATCGAAGGACAAATCAGGACCGAATTTGGCAAGTCAGCCACCCGCCAACTTCGCTCTGAGGAAAAAGTGCCAGCTGTAATTTACGGAGGTGCTCAGGAGATTAATTTTGCTGCTCCTGCAACTGCTTTTAAAAACATAGTATACACGCCTGATTTTATGGTGGTGGAAGCAAAAATCGATGGAAAGTCTTATAGATGCGTATTGAAAGATCTTCAGTTTGATAAAGTAAGTGATAAACTCATTCATGTTGATTTTTTAGAATTGGTTGGCGACAAAAAAGTAACTGTTACATTGCCGCTCAAATTTACCGGGGCGCCCGCAGGTGTTAAAGCCGGAGGTAAATTGGTTACTAAGATGAAAACCTTAAAAGTTAAACTGTTGCCTAAGTATCTTCGTGAAAATATTGAAATAGATATTACCAATTTAGAATTAAACGAAAATATCAGGGTGCAGGATGTAAAGTCAGAAAACATGGAGATAATGAACTCCCCGCGTATTCCGATTGCCTCCATAACTATGACACGTCAGTTGAAACAGGAAGAGGCTACTGCGCCAAAGGCTGCACCCGCTGTTCCTGTTAAAGCAGCTGTCCCTGCTAAAGCCGCTGCTCCCGCTAAAGCTGCTCCTGCTGCAAAAAAATAAACCAGTCAATTTATTGTAAAATGCCCCGGATCCCGGGGCATTTTTGATAAACCCAAACAACAAACCCCAAACAATAAACTTTAATTACCTTTGCACACTTAAATTACATTTATGGGAATGGATAGAAATACGGTGATCGGATTTGTGCTGATTGGAATGCTTTTAATTGGGATGTTTTATTTTAACGGCAGGGGAAACCAGGCCTACCTGGCGGAACAAAAAAGAATAACAGATTCTATTGCTAAAACAAGACCTAAAGTAGATACGGTTGCATTAATCAGGGACTCTTTAAATGCAGATACTGTCCGTAAAATACAATCTTCCGGGGTTTTCCAGACATTTCTTAATCAACCGGAGCAATTGACTGTATTGGAAAATGAAGTAATGAAGGTGACATTTACCAACAGGGGCGCACAACCTAAAATTGTTGAATTAAAAAAATATAAAACCCTGGATGGCAAGCCAGTTCTGATGCAGGCAGGAACATTTAATAAAATTTCTTATTCCATTAATTCTGGTAGTTCTGGAAATCAGCATACAGCACAGACAGGCGATCTCACATTTTCGCCCGCCACCATAAAGTCAAATACTGACAAAAGCCAAACAGTCAGCTATAGTATAAACGATTCTTCCGGGAAGGAGGGAATTATTCATCAATACACATTGCATCCGGATGAATATATGATTGATTTCTCAATTAAATTGGAAGGAGCAGATAAGCTGGTGACACAAAACTCCATTAATTTATTGTGGCAGACCGAAACACTGAAAATTGAAAAGGATATCACCTACGAAAAACAGCAAACGCATATTGCCCATGTGAAAGATGGAAGTTTTGACTTTGAAAACCTGGGTTCGGGTGATGTTAAAAAGTTTGATAAGCCCGTTGACTGGATTGCATTAAAGCAACAATTTTTTGTTACTACTTTAATCAATAAAAATAAGTTTCCTTCGGCAGAGGTAAAATGGACCGTACCGGTAGACACTTCGCTGCATATTATTGCACAAACATTCGCAAATTTCAGGGTAAATGTACCTGAAGGAATATCAGCACAAATTCCCCTGCAATTATATTATGGTCCAAGTGACTATAACATCCTGAAAACCTATCATAATCAAATGGAAAGCATTGTGCCGTATGGTAGTGGTGTTTTTGCATTTGTAAAATATATCAACCGTTATTGTCTGTTACCCGTTTTCGATCTTCTCAGGAATAATGTCGCAAGTATGGGCCTCGTAATCTTACTATTAACCCTTTTCATTCGCCTGCTTACGTCACCAATTCTTTATAAAAGTTATGTAAGCGGAGCCAAAATGAAGGCGTTAAAACCTGAAATTGACAAACTAAAAGAGAAACACGGAGAGGATAAACAGGCATTTAGCATGGACCAGATGAAGCTTTGGAAATCTGCGGGTGTAAGTCCGTTGGGCGGTTGCCTGCCCGCATTGTTGCAAATTCCCATCTTTATGTCATTGTTTTATTTCTTTCAAAGTAATATTTCATTACGTGGCGAAAATTTTCTCTGGGCAAAAGATCTTGCAGCATATGATTCAATATATAACCTGCCCTTTGAAATTCCTTTTTACGGGGATCATATAAGTTTGTTTACTATAACAGCCACGCTTACAAGTTTACTCATTTCAATTTACAGCATGAGCAGCATGCAGGATAATTCTAATCCGGTAATGAAATATATGCCTTATATTTTCCCGGTATTATTATTAGGCGTATTTAATAAATTACCTGCCGCCCTCACGTGGTACTACACAGTTTCAAATACAATTACGCTCATTTTGCAAATAGTGATCCAAAAATACATTATTGACCATGATAAGATTTTGGCTCAAATAGAAATTAACAGGAAAAAACCTGTAAAACAAAGTAAACTTCAGGAAAGGATTCAGGCAATGCAGGATGCAAATAAAAAAGTACAGGATTTAAAAAGCAAAACAAAAAGGAAAATCTAGAATTTCTTGTTAAATCGAACGAGACGGTACACCTGTTAAAGCATCACCGGCCCTTTTATTCCACACCCTTATTTATTTGGCACGGGATTTTGTTATCTTTATTTAAATAGAATAACATGAAAAGTATTCGGTTGATTGTTTTGGGGTTTTTGCTGATGATTTGTCTTGTAACCTATTCACAAAGAACGATTTCAGAAGGTACAATCACCTACGATATTCTGACACAATCCAAGAATAGTGGATCTGAAGTGCGTAACGGATTAAATGGCGCCAAAACGACGATCTATTTAAAGGGAGGCCTGAGCAGAACAGATATGACCAGCTCATTAGGAACCGAAACCACTCTTTATAATGCAAAGGTTGGGAATGCCGCTATCTTAAAGGAGTATAGCGGCCAAAAACTGATGATTACGCTGACCAGGGAAAACTGGGAGGCCAGGAATAAAAGATTTGATGGAGTTACCTTTGAAAACGTTGCGGAAACAAAGGTTATTGAGGGGTATAACTGTAAGCGGGCAAAGGCCAAATTAAAAGATGGCTCCTCAATATCAGTTTATTATACCGCCGATTTGATTGCGATGAATAAGGATTACATACAGGCATTTAGAAATTTACCCGGATTTCCAATGGAATATGAATTTGAAACCGATAAACTCATATTCAAATACAGGGTCTCCAATATTGATTTTAGTCCCGTGCCTGCCTCTAAGTTCGAATTGCCCAAATCGGGGTACAGGGTTATGACTTATGATGAGAACAAGAAAGTGAAAGGCGAAGCACAATAATATCTGGTGCAATATTAATCATATATTTAGAACAAACTTAAGGTAACATTGGTATCGGCTTATTAAAAGGTATAATATTGATAATCAAGCCAAAGCAGAAGGAGTAATGTAAAAAATGAGTAGTCTTCCGGCCTCAGCAGATGATAAGGCATAAGCCTAAAAAAGAAACCCTCACTTTTTACTGTGAGGGTTTCTTTCAATTTCAATTTATTTTTTTCTGATTATTATTTTCATTCCGGTATAGCCCTGGCTTATTTCGGCGACGGTTATTTTGTTTTTATAAGGGATAATGTAGGTAGTATTGCCCTTCTGGTAGGTAACAATTGAAGTATTCATAATTGCGCTCCCCTCACCTGATTGGATATTTAATAAACTGCCCTTATAACTCAAACCTGATTTTATATTAAAAGCTATAGATTTTTTTATATTTGAAGGTGCAAAAATATTCAGAGTCGTCTTATTCTTGCTTTTTCTTCCAACACCTCTATCGGCCCATGCCTCAGCCACTATACTGAATAGTATAGCAATTGACAGCAACTTTTTGGTGAATGTGTTCATTGGAATATGTTTAATTGTGTAAATATAGATGTTTTTTTTGGTCAAACTGTAACCGTTCATACAATATTTTGACATTTCTTTAACGTATTAATTGAAAAAATGTTACAATTTCTTGCGAGTTTATTTTATTTGACGTAATTTACAGAAACCTAAAAGCCAATGAGTAAATATCCTTACCGTCAAGATCGGGATGAACTAAGAGAATTACTGCTGCAATTCGATAATCTCAGGTCCGGCAGGAGCAACTCTTTTATTGAAGAAGATTCTTTCGGGAAAATCATTGATTATTTTGATGAAATGGATGAACTTCCAAAGGCCCTGGAAGCGTCAGAGTACGCAATTGTGCAATTTCCCTATTCCTCTTCCCTCTTATTGAAAAAATGCGACTTGCTGATTGCAGCCAAAAAATACAGGGAATCACTCTATTTTTTGGAACAGGCGGAATTGCTGGATAGCAGCGATATCAACCTGTATATACTAAAAACGGATGCTTATCTCGCACTGGATCAACAGGGGAAAGCCGCAGTCGTGTTGGAAACGGCTTTGAATAATTTTGAAGGACACGAAAAGATCGAACTGCTTTTTGAACTTGCGGACGTTTATGATGATTATGAAAATTTTGATAAGGTTTTTGATTGCCTTAAGATTATTCTGCAATTGGACCCTAATAATGAGGAGGCTTTATACAAAATATGCTTTTGGACAGATTTTACCGGGCGTAATGAGGAGGGTATAAGGCTTCATCAACAAATAATTGACGATTTCCCTTTTAGCGAGTTGGCCTGGTTTAATTTGGCTGCGGCATACCAGGGAATAAAATTATATGAGAAGGCAATCGATGCTTACCAATACGCCGTGGCGATAGATGAAAAATTTGATTTCGCCTGGCGTAATATGGGGGACGCCTATTTGCGAATAAGAAAATATAAGGAAGCGATAGAAGTATTACAGAAAGTGCTGGAACTTGCCCGGCCGGAAGATGTTATTTATGAGGCAATTGGCCATTGTTTTGATAAACTGCAAAATTACGCGCAGGCAAGATTTAATTATCGTAAAGCCGCCCACCTTAACCTGGATGACTCCCAGTTATATTATAAAATCGCCTGCACATACATGAACGAAGGTGTATGGGAAAGCGCCATAAAAAATCTCCAGATTGCTATGCGTATTCATCGTATGCAACCTGAATATAATCTTGCCATGGGACAATGTTTTATGGAACAGGGCAAAATAGAAGAGGCGGTTCAATATTTTGGCCATGTTGTGAAATCAAGGCCAAAGAATAGCAACGGCTGGTTAGAGTTACTTAAATGCCTTTATCAGGCTAAATGTTTTGAAGAGGGTTTAGAATATGTAGGGCATGCCATTGCACTCACGAACGGAAAGCCCATATTTATTTTTTATAAGAGCGCCTTTTTATTGGCCCTTGGTAAATCTAAAGATGGCATTCTGAAACTGGAAGAAGGCATGAATAAAAATCCAAGGCTAATAAAGAAGTTGATTGAGTTAAACCCTTCCATTTTACACAGTCAATTGGTGGTTGATCTGGTTGCCCGGTTTAAATGGAACAAATCTATTTGACGCTCCTTTTTAAATTCACTTTTTGCATTCAGCTACAATTAGTCCTCAATGGTTATCTTTGCGCCATTATCAAAAAACCAGCATGAATTTTAATTTAACGCAAATACCCGAACGTAATATTAAGCCTCGTGAACATGGAATTACCATGGTAATGGATAAGGGTTTAAGTGTGGAAGAAGCAAAAAATTTCATGAGTGTATCTTATCCTCATGTAGATATGGTGAAACTGGGTTTTGGAACTGCTTATGTTACCCCAAACCTAAAGGAAAAATTAGAAGTTTACAGGTCTTACGATATTCCGGTTTATTTTGGAGGTACTTTATTTGAGGCATTCTTAGTTAGAAATCAATTTGAGGATTACATCAATGTTTGTAAGGAATTTGGCGTTGGCTACATGGAAGTAAGTGATGGATCCATCACTATTCCACATGCTGAAAAATGCGGCTACATAGAAAAATTAACTAAGTATGGAATTGTGTTAAGTGAGGTGGGAAGCAAGGATGCTGCCCACATAATTCCCCCATATAAGTGGATCGAATTAATGCGGGCAGAACTGGAAGCAGGTGCTACCTATGTAATCGCAGAAGCGAGGGAGGCTGGAAATGTTGGAATTTATCGTGGAACCGGCGAGGTTAGGGAAGGATTAGTGCAGGAGATACTTACCCAGATTCCGGAGGAGAAAATATTATGGGAGGCCCCTCAAAAGGCCCAGCAGCTTTACTTTTTAGAATTAATTGGTTGTAATGTTAACCTGGGGAATATTGCTCCCACAGAAGTAATCCCTTTAGAAACAATGCGTATCGGTTTAAGGGGTGATACCTTTGAATTATACCTTAATCAAGAAATGGTCTGATGAAAATATATGGTTTAATTGGCTATCCGTTGGGACATTCTTTTTCAAAACAATATTTTACGGATAAATTTCAACGGGAGGGTTTAACAGATTGTTTTTTTGAAGCCTTTCCAATAAGATCAATTCATGAATTCAGTGATTTGCTTGTGGCAAATCCCCTGCTAAAAGGGTTAGGTGTTACCATACCTTATAAAGAGCAGGTACTTCAGTTTGTTGATGAATTGTCTGATGAAGTAAAATACATTGGAGCTACCAACAGTATAAAAATTACCGGTAATAAACTTATTGCATATAATACAGACATTATTGGCTTTCAACAATCATTTGGAAAAAGATTGCAACCGGTACACAAAAAAGCCCTGGTTCTCGGATCCGGCGGGGCTTCCAAGGCAGTGCAGTTTGTACTTAACAGGTCTGGCTTTGATTTTTTGGTTGTTACAAGAAAAGTGATTTCAACAGACCGATACATTCATTATAACAGCATTGACCAAAAATTAATGGCCGAGTACAAAGTCATTATTAATTGTACACCTGTAGGTATGTCGCCCAATGAAAATACAGCTCCGGATATCCCATATCACTTAATTACACCAGCACATTACCTATACGACCTGGTTTATAAACCGGCGAAAACTTTATTTTTGCAGAAAGGAGAAGAAATGGGAGCGATCGTACAAAATGGTTATGATATGCTGTTGATACAGGCAGAGGCCAGTTGGAAGATTTGGAATAGCGAATAACCCGGGTAGAGTTATCTCTTTAACGTTTTTGTTTCCTGTTGTCTAAATTCGTGAACAATTTTGTTTTGCTATCTTCAGTATTTTCCGATAGTGGGCATTGATCAATTGGCCACCGCAATCCCCCCGAGGTTCGCAAACCATCGTCTAAGCTTATTGCAGCATTTCCTTTAATCCCGACGGAATGGCAACCACCTTTTTGCGTTGGTAATCATAACAAACCATTCCTGTTTTAGCTTTGGCTAATAATAAAAGTTCATTATTTCTTTCTGTGGTCAGTTGATAATACAAATCAAAACTCACTGCGGAAATTTCACCAGCACTGATTTTAATAGTTATTACTTCCCCGTAAAAGGCTTCATTCTTGAATTCAAATGCAAGCCCGCTCATTATCAGGCCCGTTCCGGCAATATCCAGTTCCGTAAAATTATTTTGTTGCAACCATTGTAAACGGGCTTCGTGAATAAATGAAACGAAAGCATCATTGCCTACGTGGTTTCCATAATTAATATCACTGATACGAACCCTGATTTGTGCAACAGCAATATCATTACCCGGAATGTCAATTCTTATTCTTGCCATTTTTTAAGTTAACGATTTGATCCTGTTAAAAAAAAGACATATTCGCTTCCCAATTTGGGGCTTGCAGGTAAACCAACCTTGGTAGCCCGGTATAGCCGCACCCTGCCAGCCACTCTTAATTACTTAGTAAACGAGTAAAAACTACTGGACGGACTGTAAAAATAAAATTAATTTATCCATCGCTTTTTTGCGGTGACTATATACGTTTTTTTCTTCCGTATTCATCTCTGCAAAACTGAGTTTACTCCCCAAAGGCACAAAAACAGGGTCATAGCCAAAGCCATTCTGTCCTCTTTCCTCCAATATGATATCACCTTCGCAAATACCTTCAAATTGAATTTCTTTTTTATTCAATATCAATGAAATTATTGTTCTGAACCGGGCACGCCTGTTTTCGGTTGTTCCCATATTTTGAAGTAATTTTTCAATATTCGCCTTAAATGACCTGGTGTTTCCGGCATAACGTGCACTTTTTACGCCAGGTTCGCCATTTAACACAACGACTTCTAAACCTGTATCCTCACTAAAGCAGTTTTTTTTAGTAAGCTTATAAATGTCCGTTGATTTTTTAGATGCGTTCGCCTCCAGTGTATCATACGGTTCGGGGATATCAATATCAATACCGGCATCTTTCAAAGTTATGATTTCAAACAGGTTTCCAATTACCTGTCGCATTTCATCAACTTTATGTTGATTATTGGTGGCAAAAATGAGCTTGTCCATAAAAACGATATAGAGAGATTGAGACTGGTAAATTAAGAATTAAAAATTAAGAATTCCAAAAGGTTGAAGGGCGTAAGAAGGTTGAAAGTTTATGTTATTGATATATTAACCGGTTTTCAGATTCCAATCTTCCATTCTGTATGCGCTATCCGGCATCAGGTACCCGCCACCTGGCATTCCGGTTAAACAGAAAAAATTTGTTTCAGACAATTCCAGAGTTTGGTCTTTTCAACTTTATTATCCCCGAAAATCGATAATAGCGGTGCGGTTAAATATGTTTGATTATTGTACTGTTGAATTTGGTAATTGGGAAAATCCAGCGGCAATTCAATCTGGACGGGGGTTACACCAAATAAAAATAGTTTTTCGGGTTTTAATTCCCTGGTAACATTTTTATAAGTAACCGATTTGTTCTTTTTGAAATTTAGAATGGCTACATCATCCATAGTTAAATTGCAGGCGGTTAAAATGTCAAGCAAAAAATTCAATTGATCATCCGGCAGGTATAATTTTTCATCGCTTTCAACTAGTATGAGAATATGCTTCCGATTATTTCCTAATGTGGAAAAAGCTTTTGCAGGCGGTTTTGGAGCTGGTTCTTGTCCGTTCTTCAAATCAGTCAACGAATATTTAAATAGTTCCTGTAAAACAATTGATGGAAGCTGAATATTATCTAAACTCATAAATCGAAACTTTACTCTGTATTTTTTTTTGTTTCTTTGTAGTAAAAATAAGGAATATGACAGCAGTAGCGGATTTTAATATCACGAAAGCAGAACGCAGCAAACTAAATGATACCAGCTTGGATAATATTCCATTTGGGAAATACTTTACCGATCATATGTTGGAAGTGGATTATGAAAAAGGCGAATGGAAAACCCCGCGGATTTTACCCTACCACCCCTTGCAACTGGATCCCTCATTGGCGGCTTTACACTATGGGCAGGCGATATTTGAAGGGATTAAGGCATACAAGGATCCATCGGGTCATCCTCAGATTTTCAGGCCTTACGATAACTTTAAGCGGTTTAATATCTCCGCTGAAAGAATGCAGATGCCGGTAGTACCCGGGGAAATATTTATAGAGGGTTTGCGTTTATTGATAGAAATTGATAGTAACTGGATTCCCGCCAAAGAAAATCATTCATTGTACATCCGTCCTTTAATGTTTGCCAGTGATGAAGCAATTGGCGTACGGCCTAGTGATAAATATAAATTTTTAATTATTTTAAGTCCTACTGGACCATACTATGAAGCTCCCATGCGCATTTACGTGGAAGAAAAATACACACGTGCAGTAGAGGGCGGCTATGGCTTTGCCAAAGCAGCGGGAAATTATGGTGGTTCCTTACTCGCTTCTGCGGAAGCGAATAAAAAAGGATACCACCAGGTATTATGGATGGATGCTTTTGAACATAAATATGTACAGGAATGTGGTACAATGAATGTGTTTTTTATCATCGGGAATACAGCCATAACCCCGGGATTGGAAGGAGGTACCATTTTAGAAGGGGTTACAAGGGACAGCACCATTGTACTGCTAAAGGAAATGGGATTCCGGGTTGAAGAAAGACCTTTAAGTATTGATGAAATTATCGATGCATACAGGGTAGGTACTTTAAATGAAATTTTTGGGACAGGTACGGCGGCAACAATCTCGTTAATTAAGGAATTAAAGTATAAAGAGTATGTTATGCAGTTTGATGTTGAAAAATGGAGCATCGCCCCTGAAATAAAACGCAGGATGGACGCTATCAAATATGGCCTGGAACCAGATGTTTACGGATGGTTACTCAGGATTTAAATAAAAGCAATTGAAAAGGTAAGGGACATATTATGTCCCTTTTTTCATATGCAATAAAACCAACTATCCGGCCCGTAAAAGTTATCGAACATTATGAACCTGGACTATTACAGTTTATCGGGCCAGATTGGAAGGAAGAATTTTGGAACAGGGGTATTTTTGTATCGTTTTAGCCAGGAATTAAGTGCGTTTGCGTCGGGCAATGACAGAATCTAAAAAATATAATTATTAATTTTCGTTTTTAAATGAGAATAACTACCTTTGCCGTCCAAAAAATAAAGGGTTAAAAATGCCTACAATACAACAGTTAGTTAGAAAAGGAAGAGAAATAATAAAAGCGAAAAGCAAATCAAGGGCTTTGGACAGTTGTCCGCAACGCCGTGGTGTTT
>JBDTWP010000243.1:0-10699 GCA_040006615.1 Ferruginibacter sp. | reverse complement strand
CTTCTTCAAAATCTTCCCTGGCTTTATAACTTCGGTATAATAAACTGTTTACTACGGTAGGCTCGGTGCTTAATGCTGCCTTTAATTCGGCGTCATAATTATTTATCCTGAAAGAGTTTTCAGTTAAAAAATCGCCACCCGGCAACTGAACAAAATTCGCATAATTCTCTTTTAACCTGTCTAATCGTACCATTTGCCCCTGCCAAAGGTCTGGATTCAATTCCAACGCCACTGCATCCACGTTCTTCATCGCATAATAAAACGAATCACTTAAATGAAATACCATCTTGCTGCTAACATGCATAGTGCCAAAGAGATAGGATGGTGTTTTTAAGCCATTACCGGTAATCTCCCAAAAAAGGCTGGGATACTTTTTAAAAGGAATTTTTTGACTTTGCACTTTACCCGTCGCCATTAAAGAAAAGACGGAGATCATAAACAAGAAAAACTTTCTTCTCATACTGGGCTTATTAAAAACGGCTGTGTCATAAAGATGCATAGAAGTAGACAAATCACAAAATAATACATAATCAATTAACGCTTTTTTGAGTATAATAGTTGTAATGCTAATTAAATGAGGGGCTCATTTGCTGCAAAATGCTCAAAATGAACTACATTTGCGCTCTTAAAAATCATGCCGTAACATGATAAGTGCCTTTTAAAAGGCTACATATCGCTGTAACACCTACAGTACAAGGTCTGATTATCATTAAAAAATTTATTGATACACATGAAATTAAGTCAGTTCCGATTCGACCTCCCGCTTAATCTGATAGCCCAAAACCCCACCAAGAAAAGAGAAGACAGCAGGATGATGGTGGTTCATCGCAAAACAGGTGAGATCGAGAATCGCTTTTTCCGGGATATTATTGAATACTTTGATGATAAGGACGTAATGGTAGTAAATAACACAAAGGTTTTTCCTGCCCGGATGTACGGTCGAAAGGAAAAAACAGGTGCTAAAATTGAAGTATTTTTATTAAGAGAATTAAATAAGCCAAACCGTTTATGGGATGTTATTGTTGACCCTGCCCGCAAAATCCGGGTGGGTAATAAATTATATTTTGGTGAAAATGATGAACTGGTTGCTGAAGTAATTGACAATACCACCAGCCGGGGACGTACCATTCGCTTTTTGTGGGATGATACCGAAGAGGAGTTTAGGAAAATGTTGGATTTTATGGGTGAAACACCTTTGCCAAAATATATAAAACGCAAGCCGGACGAGGAAGACAAAGAACGTTACCAGACAGTATATGCTAAACATGAAGGTGCTGTTGCGGCCCCCACGGCAGGTTTACATTATAGCAAGGAACTGATCAAAAGGCTGGAAATTAAAGGGGTGCGTTTCGCAGAAGTTACGCTGCATACCGGTCTTGGTACTTTCAGACCAATTGAAGTGGAAGATCTGAGCAAGCATAAAATGGATGCTGAATACTATTCAATTGATGAAACTGCCTGCCAGATAGTAAATAAGGCCAAGGCGGATAGCAAGAGAATTTGCTCCGTTGGCACTACATCCATGCGGGCTATGGAATCATCTTTTACAGCACAAAAATTATTAAAGCCTTCTGAGGGCTGGACGAATATGTTCATCCATCCCCCTTATAATTTTTCTATTGCGGATGCGTTGGTTACCAATTTTCATTTACCTAAAACGAGCTTGTTAATTATGACCTGTGCCTTTGCCGGTTATGACCTGGTAATGGAAGCATACAAAAAAGCCATTAAAGATAAATATCGTTTCTTCAGTTACGGAGATGCTATGTTGATCGTGTAGGATAAAGTTCATTTTCCGGTTATCATATTATAGCTCCCCGGATTTGGGGAGTTTTTTTTGGACCCAATCCACCACAATAAAAAAAGGGCTGAGATAGAAATCCCTGCCCGTTTTAAAATCCAATATCCTATGAAAAACCAATATTAAGACAATGACAGCCCGTTATTCATTGCATCCCGGTTGTTAATGAATTGTTATCGGATTAAATTTGCTGGCTGCCAAGGTTGACTCCCCCGGCCAATTCAGCGTAAACCTGGTAACGCAAATCGTCGATATAGCAGGGCTCTAAACTTATTACTCGTTTTTTCAAAATGTATTAAGTAACTTAGTTACGAAAAAAGTTTCTTATGCCCACCATACATCAATGGCTTTCAGAATACGGAGAAAGCCATAAAAGCGAAACCAATAAAACAATCCATTGGATCTGTGTGCCTGCTATTTTTTTCTCCATAGTGGGATTATTCTATGGCATTAAACTGCCATTTTCAATCGTGGGTATGCATTTAAACCTGGCAGTGATAATAATGATTTTAATTATTGCTTATTATTTTTCCCTTAGTAAAACACTTTGGATAGGTATGCTACTCTTTGGAATTACCTGTCTATCGATTTCTTACCTGGTTGAGTTAAGTGGATTTATGCCACTTTGGTCATTGTGCCTGATAATATTTACGATTGCATGGATCGGTCAGTTTTATGGACATAAAGTAGAAGGCAAAAAACCATCTTTCCTGAAAGATATCCAATTTATGTTGATTGGCCCAGCCTGGCTGATGAGTTTTATCTATCAAAAAATAGGTATACGGTTATAAATCTTATTCATTACCAAGACCAAACAAGTCAATGTTCAATGCCTGCAAAGTTTGTTCTTTCTGGCCCCTGGAGATCAGTATAGAAATATTATGACGGCTGCCTCCATAGCTTACCATGCGTACCGGAATATTTTTTAACGACTTAAAGAGTTTTTGCATAACATCTTCAGTCTGCGTTATTTCATTTCCCACGATAGAAACAATCGTTTGATTGGGATCTATTTCTACGGCACCAAATGGCTCTAGTTCTTTTATTATCTCGGGCAAATTTAGGTCGTTATCGATTGTTAGTGATACAGCTACTTCAGATGTGGTTATCATATCGATGGACGTGCGGTATTTTTCAAAAACTTCAAATATTTTTCTTAAAAATCCATAAGCCAAAAGCATTCGGCTGCTTTTTATCTTAATTGCGGTGATGCCATCCTTAGCCGCCACTGCCTTCACACCAACGCTTCCGGCCCGTTCGGTTATCAGGGTTCCCTTTGCTTCAGGTTGCAACGTATTGAGCAACTTTACGGGCACATTGTAAAATTGTGCAGGCCATATACTCGCGGGATGCAAAATTTTTGCGCCAAAATAAGCTAGTTCAGCTGCTTCTTCAAAACTTAGCTGTTCAATGGCGACAGTTTTTTTAACCACCCTTGGGTCATTATTGTGCATGCCGTCAATATCAGTCCAGATTTCACATACAGTGGCCTTAACAGCCGCGGCTATTAAGGATGCACTATAATCACTGCCCCCACGTTTTAAATTATCTACTTCACCTTTTGAATTGCGGCTAATATAGCCTTGCGTGATGAATATTTTTTTATCCTTGTTGCGTTGTAATATCTGGGTAAGCTTTACCTTTATGCTTCCTATTTGTGGCTCATCGAAATTATCGATGGTCATAAAATCAAGCGCCGGGATCAGCAAATGATCAATGCCCTGTTCTTGAAGATAAACGGAAAATAATTTAGTACTCAACAGTTCCCCCTGGGCCAGTATATCTTTATTCAAGGCTTCGCTGAAGGAGATCTTTAAAATAATATTCAGGAATTCAAAATGATCATTGGTTATCAATGTCGCTTTATCCAATGCCGCTCCGGTTGTGAGTAAGCGATTGCAAAAATTCTTATAATGTATTTCCAGGGCGCTGATCTGTTTTTTAGCTGTTTTTCTGTCGCCCTGCGACAAAGAAGTGCTAATTTCTACTAAAGCATTGGTAGTACCGCTGAGCGCTGAAAGCACTACAATTTTACGCTCTTCATCCTTTGTGATCAGCTTTGCTACTTCATGCATCCTTTCCGGCTTTCCAACACTGGTGCCGCCAAATTTCATTATTTTCATATTTACCCCCGTACGCTTAAAGCGATTATTTAAGATGATTTGTTAATTAAGTCGGCAAATTTACCGGTTAATGAGCCGCTTTCAAAAAAAATTAGTTACTGGCCAAACATGGCGATAAGGATTGGTGAGTGCGGCATTTTCGAAGAAAGGTATCCAACCTTTCGAAGGTTGGATACCCTTGGAAAATCAACGTATTTCAAGGTTATATTTCTTACCCAGTGTAGCGAGGTCATCTGCCACCGCTTGTAGCAAAGGAATGCCATTATTCATTCTTTCCCTTTGCATTTTTCTTTCTGGGTCACCCGGTATGATTACACTTGTTTCAGTCTTGATAGTTTTAGCAGCCCGGAATCGTTGTATCCATTTATCCATATGCAATTTAAATTCTGCTGCGGGCCTGAAAGCATCAATCCGCATGGCGCCAAAAAAATGTCCGATGCCTTCTCCGGGTAAATTTTCAGGCATAGGTATATATGCCGGAAAAGGGGGTACCCATGGACCATAATTGGCGCCACTCAGAATAGCTGAAAAAATATCTACAATTGAGCCGAGCATATAGCCCTTATGACTGCCATGCTCTTTATCGCCGCCGAGCGGTAATAATGCGCCACCGTTTTTCACTTCGTTCGACCTGGTACTTGGCTCACCATGTTTGGTTTGTACCCAGCCGTTTGGTGTATCGAGGTTTTTGTGCTGAAGTATTTCTAATTTTCCATTGGCGGCTGTGGTAGTGGCAAAATCAGCTACAAATGGCTGCTCATTGCCGGCTGGAATGGCTACTGCAATCGGGTTGGTTCCTAACAGTCGTTCCACGGAAAAAGTAGGTGCTACAAGGGCGGATGCGTTCGTCATTGCAATGCCGATCATATCATTATTCAAAGCCATCATGGCATGATAACCAGCAATGCCAAAATGATTACTGTTTTTAACACTAACCCAACCCGTGCCCACTTTGCCGGCTTTGGCGATAGCTACCTCCATAGCCGCCGGTGCCACCACCAGGCCCAATCCCTTATCTCCATCTATTACAGCAGTGGAAGGGGTTTCATACACAATTTCAATAGTTGGATTGGCATTAATTCTTTTCACTTCCCAAAGCCGCACATAGCCAGGCAACCTGGCGATACCATGGCTGTCAACGCCCCTCAGATCCGCTGACAATAATACCCGCGCGGCAGTTTCTGCATTGGTGACATTGCAACCTATTTGTAGGAAAATATTTTTTGCAAAAGCATAGAGTTGTTGATAAGAATATATTTGCTCCATCATATCGAATTAAGTAACCAAATAGGTATTGATCAGCCTGCTTCAAACATAGAATTTCAGTAGTGTAAAATATACAATAGTCTATCCGGGGCGCGATGATCGCCCGGGCCGGAAGGGATTCTACCATGATGACTAATGGATAAAAGCCGGGCCAAATGGAAAATACTCATTAAAACTGCAAATGCCTTACCGTTAATCCGTCGTTGATCAGTTGCTTTAATGAATCGATACCGATTTTTAAGTGACGTTCAACAAATTCCGAAGTAACCTTTTTATCGCTCGCTTCTGTTTTAACACCCTCGGGAATCATCGGGCTATCACTAACTAATAATAAGGCGCCTGTCGAAATTTTGTTATAAAAACCTACAGTAAAAATCGTAGCTGTTTCCATATCAATTGCATAGGCCCTTATACGCTGCAGGTATTCCTTAAATACTTCATCATGTTCCCAAACACGGCGGTTCGTAGTATACACCGTACCTGTCCAATAATCGCAGGCATAATCCCTGATGGTGGTGGAAATTGCCTTTTGAAGCATGAACGCCGGCAATGCGGGTACTTCCGGTGGAAAATAGTCATTGCTCGTACCCTCACCCCTCAAAGCCGCAATCGGTAATATCAGGTCGCCAATTTTATTTCGCTTTTTTAAACCGCCGCATTTACCCAGAAATAGTACCGCTTTTGGTTCTATAGCAGTCAGCAAATCCATGACCGTTGCTGCTCCGGGACTGCCCATTCCAAAATTAATAATGGTGATATTATTAGCAGTGGCACATTGCATCGGCCGGTCTTTGCCAATTACTTTTACATTATTCCATTTTGCAAACATTTCCACATAATTAGAAAAATTTGTTAGCAGGATATACGCTCCAAAATTTTCCAATTGTTCACCTGTGTATCGCGGCAGCCAGTTTAATACTATATCCTCCTTTGTTTTCATCTTTCTTTGATTCGTTGGATTGCTATATATTAATTAGTTCTCCCGTTCTTTACTTAATTCGTTTATTTGTGAAATAAAACGTCGGTTGCTGATAACAGTTTTCATTAAAAACTACCTATAAAAGTACAAAATCTTTCTTGCTAACTTATGATTAAGATTGAATACCCGGAATACCAACCCAAAATAAAAAGCCAACAGGATAAGGAATTCATTTTTGATGAAATAAGAAAACAATGGATGTTACTTACACCGGAAGAGTGGGTAAGGCAAAATTTTTTACAGTATTTGATCAGGGTTAAAAAATATCCGTCTTCTCTTATCGCAGTGGAAAAAGAAATTCAATTGGGAGATCTTACCAGGCGTTTCGATATGGTTGTATACGATAGGGGCACCAAACCATGGATGATCATTGAATGCAAGGAAATGAATGTTACACTATCCCGGCCGGTACTGAACCAGGCGCTGCGTTATAATATCGGGCTGAATGTGCCCTATATTGTAATTACCAACGGGAGTTATTGTTATGGCTTTTCAGGAAATACCGGCAGGTTGGAAGAGCTAAATGATTTGCCCGAATTTGATGTCTGATTTGGCTGCCTGATCTTCATAAGCTTGTAGAGATGGCATGAATCACAGATCAAACTCTTTTGGCGGAAGGGCGCTCCTCCTTTCTTAATTCCCTTGCAGTTTTACTGCTGCCATCGTGGCTCCAGCCGGGAGGCATCAAAAGATATTTGACTTTATTTTTGAAAGTCGTATTCTTTTTCAGATCCTGCGCTATACTTTGCCATTCATGAAAAATTATTTTTACCGGATGATGCGGATTTTCTATGGGCTTTGTCAGGCCGTATATCACGGGTTCTCCCGGAACTTCCACCTGGAATGTCCCAAATAATTTGTCCCAGATAATGAGGCACATCCCCATGTTTTTGTCCAGGTATATGGTATTACTGGCATGATGCACCCTGTGGTGGCTTGGGCTCACAAAAACAGCCTCAAACCAAAAAGGCATTTTTTCAATGTAGCGGGTATGTACCAGGATACCGTATATCTGTGTAAGTGAATACATGAAAACAATGTGTTCGGGGTTGAAACCTGCCATTGCAAGCGGTATAAAGTATACAAAACGATACAGGGGTTGTAAAACAGAAGAACGAAAACCGGTCGTCAGGTTAAATTCTCCAGATGAATGGTGCGTTACGTGTACAGCCCAGAAAAGACGGCAATAGTGGTCTACCCTGTGTTCAACGTAGAAAACAAGATCTTCCGCGATAAATAGGAAGAGCCAATAGAACCAGCCGTCTGGCGTAAAATAAAAAAGCCGGAAATTAAAAAACCATTGCAGGATAATAAATAAGTAGATCACCCTGAATAACAGGTCTACGCTGGCATTGATCAATGATAAATAGATATTGATCAAGGTATCTTTGAAACTGTAATATTTTTTGAGCCGCCAGTGGCTGAGCATAATTTCTCCGCCAATTATCAAAATGTATAATGGAGTAGATATTGAAAGAAGGGTTTTTTCATCAAATTCAAAAGGCATATAGATTATTTGGAAATACAAAATAAGAATGCTGAATTTGCACCAGCCACATTTTCATCACTCATCACTCCTCACTCATTACTCAGTAGTCATCACTCCTCACTCATTCACACCGCCATTATCTCTTTTTCTTTTGACTCCAGGTGTTTTTCTACCAAAATTATAAATCGGTTGGTAAGTTCCTGTGCTTCAGCTTCAGCATTCTTAGCTATATCTTCACTGATACCTCCCTCTTTTTGTAATTTTTTTATTTGTTCAATAGCTTCCCGGCGGATATTCCGGATCGCTACTTTTCCCAGCTCACCCTCAGCATTGCATCTTTTCACCAGCTCTTTTCTTCTCTCTTCAGTTAACGGGGGTAAAAATAATCGTATGAAATTGCCATCATTTTGTGGATTAATACCAATATTGCCCGCGATAATGGCCCTTTCAATTGGTTGCAACATCTTTTTTTCCCAGGGTTGCACGGAAATAGTACGGGCATCCAATATAGAAATATTTGCTATTTGTGAAATTGGAGTAGGGGAACCGTAATATTCCGCAAAAATGCCATCCAATATATTGGGATTTGCCTTACCTGCCCTGATTTTAACCAGTTCGGCCTCCAGGTGATTGATCGCTTTCTTCATTAACGATTCAGTGTCCTGTTTAATTAATTCCAATTCTTCTGTCATAAAATTCAACATTAAATAGTTGCAAATCTAAAGAAAAGAATAATAGTCAGGCAAATAATCCATTTTTCGCCTGGGAAATTTAATAAAATTTGTCTTAAAAATGAAATTGTGGTAATCAATGCCGTTGTTGCAGTAACCAGATCGGGCTATACCACAGCGAAAGACAGGGTCTGAACCCAAAAATGAAAGAAATCCTGAATACCATTCAGTCATCTTTATTAAAAGCCTTAAGATGAAGGGGACAAAATACCTAATCTACTTCCACCGTATTGGGTGAAAGTGTTAATATTTTGTGCGATTTGATGATTTTTTCTTCTAAAGGTAGTTTAGCCTCAGCGCGAATCTTGATTTTCGCTCTTCTGTTATAAACTACAGCAACCAAGGTAATTGCAATAGACATTAATATGCCAATCAACACCGTGGTTCCTAAATGGCGGAGAAAAAAAGCTAATACGATTAAGCCTATATTGGTACTTACGCAGAGTAGGGTAACTTTGCGGTGACTATATCCAAGATCCAGCAAGAAATGATGCACATGATTTCTATCTGGGCTAAATGGTGAACGCCGGTCAAGAATTCGTAAACTAAAAACCCGCAACGTGTCAAATAGAGGAACAATTAAAATGGCAATACCTAATGCAGGGGCAGCTTCCAGCGGCAATTTCATGCTTGCATTGTCGGCAATATTGATAAATTTTACCACCATAATTGAATTAACCAGTCCGATGAGCAAAGACCCGGTGTCGCCCATAAATATTTTGGCCGGGGAGAAGTTGAATATTAAGAAGCCAATTAAGCTACCTGCTAATGAAAAAGCCATAACGGCATACATAGCCTGGCCCGCATAAAAAAAATAGGTGCCAAACACCAGCGCGGTCAACAAACCAAGGCTGCCAGCCAGCCCATCCACACCATCAATCAGGTTAAAAGAGTTTACAATAACAATTATAGTAAAAAGGGTAAAAATAATACTTGCAATATGTGGTATCTCGGTAATGCCTAAAAAACCATGCATATTGGTAATTTGAACACCGCCAAATTTTATGATGATACCGGCTGCAACTAACTGGCCAATGAATTTTTTTGCCGCTGACAAAATCAGGATATCATCCTTAATTCCCAAAAAGAAAATCACAATCGCAGCAGCAATAAAGTATTGTAATTCACCTGAGGCGGGGGGAGCACCCAATAATAATGCTAAAATAAAGCCGGCAAAAATGCCCAAACCACCAAGTGTCGGGATAACCATCTTGTGTACCTTGCGTTCATCTGGCTCGTCAAATAATTTTTTCTCCCTGGAAACCTGGATTATTACGGGTATAGCAAAAAAAGTAATCAGAAAAGCAAATGTTCCGCTTAATAATATATTATCCATACCAGATTTGTTAAATTTTCTGAGTTTAAAACAAAAGTAAAACTCTTTTAAGAAAATAAATATAATTAATCATTTAACTTAGACACAACATAATTAAAATCCGTTGCTTTTAAGAATTATTATATAGAAATCTTGAATTTATGTAAACTAATTTCTATAAGTCCCGCGTCTATATAACGGTGAACGAATCAACTTATTCTTAAATGATGTTCAAATGCTTAGATTTTTACTTTGCACAGGCAGGTATTCGAGGAGGTTAAGCCATTAATCATTGACCATTCACTCCATAAGCCCTACCGCAATTCAATAACCTGGTTAGCCGCCTTCCGTGCAGGAAACCAGGAAGCCAAAAAAGCGATAAAACTGACTGTGGATACTACCAGTATTAAATCAGTAGCCTGTAGGTTGACCGGGAAATAATCAATCAGGAATGTCCCCCCCTGGAGTTTTATTAATTGAAATTTTATTTGAACAAAACAAACCACCAGGGCCATGCATACCCCGGCCACGGCGCCAATACCAGCAAGCAGAAGACCCTCGCCCAGGAATATCTTTAATATCATACTCTTATCGGCTCCCATACTTTTTAATACATTAATATCTTTTTGTTTTTCCAGTACCAGCATGGTTAAAGCACTGATCATATTAAAGGCGGCAATAAATAATATTAGCGTCAAAACGGCATAGATCGCCCATTTCTCAAGTTTCATCGTATTGTATAGGCTGGTATTTTGCTCATATTTTGTTTGTACCTTAAATGTGCTGCCTAATAACAGGGCAAGCTCCTGCTGAATTTTGGCAAGATCACTTTGCTCAGTGAGTCTTATCTCGGCTGCGCTATACTCCTCTGTAGCGAATCCCATCTGATGCTTTACAAAATCAATATTGGTAATGGCATATTTATTGTCAAAATCCTGCTGAATGGAAAAAACACCAGTTGCTTTTACATTGCCTTCACTAAGTGATTGAAGCGG
>JBDTWP010000242.1:0-10730 GCA_040006615.1 Ferruginibacter sp. | reverse complement strand
TAAAACTAGCTGGTGAAGTTTCGGACATTCCAATATATTCATCCAAATGAAATACGATAACCTTACTCCATTCAATATCTTCAGTTATTAACTGTTTAAGCATCTCGGTTTGACTGCCACCTGTAGCGACAATAATACTGGCCTGGCCGTTTCTTTCAATTGCTTCCCGTATTAATTGCCCGGCTGTCTGACCTGCAATCACACCTAATTCATTTGAGTTCTCTGATACGATTATTTTCATCTTTTAAAGTTTGATATATTAAAATTGCATTCACAAATAAAGCCGTCTGGCTACAACAATGATTGACTTTAGGATATACTGTTATGCCAACAAATCAGAGCAACGATTAACGCTAATCTTTTCCGCTGCCTTTGAAAACTGGCAGGTTGGTTTTACGTTGAACCTCGATAGAGGGATATTTCTTCTGAACCAACCCATCCGCGGTTTTCCCACTTCCATCGGCTATATAATGAATGATGGCTACCATCAATTTACCTCCAACCCATCCTTAGAAGGAAGCTTGGGAAAAGACCCATGCGGATCAGCCTGGTACCAAAATACAGTTGAGGCAATATCATCTTGCAAGGGAAGATAGCGCCCATCGGCCCGCCAGCCCAAAGCCTGTATGGTGACTTTTAAATTTTTTTCAAAACGAATCGGGTCTGTTATGTGCCAGCGGTATAAACCGAAACGCTGCGATATTCCATAATGCCCATCGCCTTTTATCACTTGCGGTAAACCAGTATATGGCGTAGAAAATTCGGTATAGTTTGTTTCTTCAATACCTGATGCATTTTTTTTACGGGTATCAAAATCATAAGAGCCGCAAAAATAATCTTCCGTACCTGTACCGCATATAGTAGGATAATCTGTATCACCATCCATAAAGAATTTTATTTCACCTTCACCCCACCAGCCATTATTATGAACACCCCAAGCCATGTATGTTCCAACGTATTGGCCTTTGCCCTGGATGCCATCAACGAGCACATAATTTTCTTTATAGGGCAAAGGATTTACCCTGCGAAACTGGGCATGAAAATACGCTGCATCTGATGGTACTTCAGTTAAAACATAATCGACCTGGTAAAATAAAACCATATCGTTATCATCAATATTTTCCATAGTTATTTTACATTTTTTTCTAAAGGGCATGGGCCAGTAACAATTAAAAGCGCTGCCCGGATTTACACATACAGCAAGTGATTGAAGAGGGGAATATTGTCCCCAACCCATTCCAAAAAAATCTCCAACCGGCGCTTCAACAGACGGCGTTGTTTCATCATCCCAGTAAAAACGAATAATAGCGTAGCGCCAGTTGCCTGTTGGTGTCATCCATATATGCTGAACAGATCCCTGGCCATCTATTTCTGCGACTCTATAAGTTGTTTTAGATTTAATAGCAACACTCGGACTCACCTTCCATCCCTGCCCCAAATCCCTTGAGGCATTGGCCCGCCTACCCGTAGTGGCCTTGCCGCCTCCTCCCTTTGCACCATCAAAATACTCGGGGCTTATTGATCGTGTTTTTGCATCTGACATGCGGTATATGTTACCCATGCCTGCATCTATGCCATTGAATTTTTGCTGTCCATTTATAGTTAAACAGATAACAATACAAATTAGAACAGATACTATTTTTCGCATAGTAGGAAAGTTTAAAAAGTATAGAAGTTTCAGGTTGAGGCTTAGGTATTCGACCAGGTACCGCCATCAATTGCCCCTTATATCACCGGGAGAAAGCGCACCCGCATACACCCTGACATCTTTTATACTGCCTTTAAAATAATTTTGACTGCCAAATCCTATCAACAGGGGACGATCGTTTTCGACGTTAAATAATGATCCACTCATTGCTGAACTGGAAACCAATTTACCGTCGATATAAAGTTTTAACTGCTCTTTTTCCTTTACCGCTGTAAGGTGTCTCCATTCTGTACCGATATCATCATCAAAAGTAACTGCCTGACCGGCTTGCCAACGATACACTTTCCCTGTCTCAGCTTTCTGAACGTCTGTAGGGAAACCACGGGCAGAACCGGTTCCTGCAAACAGTTTTCCCTGGAACACGGCCATAGCCGGAACCCTGCACCAGGATTCATGAACATCAACACTATATTCAGGATTATGAACAAGTCGTCTTATTAATTTTGTTTTTTCCCCCCCGTCGTATCTCCATACTTCACCTTTTGGAATAACTCCGGCGTACATCTTTCCATTATAAACGGTTAATTCCATTATTTCATTCTTTCTCATTGGGACATAGGGTATTGTTGTTTCGATAAGTGATGTTTCTTCTGAACCAACCCATCCGCGGTTTTCCCACTTTCCATCGGCTATATACCGGATGATATAGCCATTCGACCATGTACCGCCATAAAATTGTCCCTTATACGTTTCAAAAGTGTGTGTCTGGGTTATATACATAGAATTAAATTTTCCTACTGTATCCCAATTCCCATTTTTATCCAACTTCCAGATAGTGGTAGATGAGCCGTTAAATAATTGGTCTCTATAAACGCTTGACGATATTAGTTTGTAGTTCTTTAATTTATGCTCAAGTTTCCATTTACCATTAAGTGTGTCGTAACTGTAAGTTTCACCCTGGTCATCATTTACGTACAGTGTTCCGTTATAGACAGACATTGAATGGATTCTTTTTTTTCCGGGAGGAAATTTTCCATACTCCGCCCATTTTGTTCCGCCTAAATATTTATATACACCTGCTGTTTTTCCGGCTGTTTCCTGATCATAATAATCCCACTTACCTGTACCTGCATATATGGCACCGTTGAGCACTACGCCGCACATGATTGATTGCGTGTTAGGGTCTTCCATAGGCCTTCCGCAATCGACCCATTTACCATCCCCATCGTATCTGAACATACCTCTTGCATTCTTGGGATCTGTTGCTCCCGCAACGCCTGCATACAACTGATTCTTGTAAACTATGAACAGGCTGATGAGGTTGTTGGTAGCCAGCGGGCGGCCGCAATCAATCCACTCCCCTTCCTTTGCATCATCAATTCCAAAGAAAACATTGCGGGAATCGCTCGGACCACCGTAGGCTGACGAACTGGAAAGGATATGAAAATTCAACCCTTTTCTAAGACTGTCATCGAATTTATTAATGATATCTCCTCCTACCCTCGCACCTTTATCTGCTTTAACCCACACGCTCATACTGAAATCGTCACTGCCAAATTTCAACGATTTATTATCAGGCACTTCAATGTATGCACTGTCTCCGCTAAATATTGGATCCATACCTTTTGAGAGCACTACTCCGTGATTAATACCGTCATTACCCATTCCTGAATAATCCTTACTGTCACCACGCAATTTCCAATACCCTATAAGTTTAGCCTTACCTCTTAATTTTTTTTGTGCATTGCATGATATAGCTGTTAATATTGCCAAAAGACCAACAGGAATAAAAATGAGCACTTTTAATCTGCGGGAAGTAATACTCCCGATCATATTTTTAAATTCCATACTATATGTTACTGATAAATGCCTCAATTTTCTACGATTAATATCCTGGATTTTGCGGTAATGGATTCAATACATTTCGTTCGATCTCAGAAAAAGGTATTGGCCAAATGTTATTAAAGGGCTGAATACTCGATGCCGCATAGCTATTATACTTTTTCGCCCGATCATATATTAATCCTAGCCGTCCAAGCGTTAATCTTCTTGGTTCTTCGCAATAAAGTTCTCTGAGTCTTTCATCAAGTATATAATCAATATTTACATCTGCTGTGTTTACGGGAGACACCTGAGCCCGGGTCCGAACTATATTAATATCCGACGCTGCCGCCGTTTTATTGGACAAGCCGAGATAACCTTCAGCACGTAATAAGTAGGTTTCGGCGAGTCGCATTTCATAATAATCCATATAACTTCTTCCCGCAGAGTTTCTCATCAAAGGACCCACACCATCCACCAGTTCACTGGGAAAATGATGATTGGTCATGGAGAATTTCAATGGGAAAGGATACATGATGAAATTAGTATCTGATTCCAGATTTGCCGGGCCACTTAAATATTTTTGCCATGCAGTATAAGGTTTATTTAAATCTATAGTGTCATTGTAAAAACGTGAAGTGGGATTGTCTATCCAGAATTTTCTTTTTATGTTCTGTTCCTGATTACGGATATCATTTTTATAATCAGCAGGGCTACCCCATATCTCCGTAAGCGTATGATAGCTCATTCTAAAAAAACCACCCGCCCGTCCACCGTTGTAGGTAGTTGGTCCGATCATTAGAAAATTTCCCGCAGCATCCGTGCTATACCAGTATAAAGGTCCCCAGTTACGTTCCCATCTGGATGCAGTTCCTGCAGGATCTCCCCAGCTTCCGGGTCCTTTGCCATATTCCGTCTGTAGCACCCAAATGGATTCGGTATTGCCGCTGCTTCTGTTTTGATTGTTTATTCGGAAAAGATCATAATAGGGATCTCCCGGAGTATCTGTTATTCTCGAACCGAAACGGTGTGTCATCAATGCCATTCCGGGATGATCAATCACTTGCGTTGCTGCATTTATAGCTCCCTGGTTATCACCCAGACACAAGGACACTTCTGATAAAAGATGATAAGCAGCCTGTCTATTCACTCTGCCATCAGGCACTGATTCAATATCCTTAAGATTGGCTATTGCAAATTCAAGATCTGCTTTGCATTGTTTGAAAACCTCCGTTTTGGGTGTTCTTGCATAGTCCCTTTTGGGACCCGTTGTTTCATCCAGCACCAGGGGAACGTCACCATATAATATGGCCAGTGTTCTATATGCCCATGCTCTGAAAAAACGCGCCTGCGCGATATTCTCATTTTTATCGGCATCATTGGGATAGGTTATATTTACTATTTTGCTTAACACGACATTTGCGTTAGCAATGATTTTATAAGCCGGAGCCCATCTGCTGATAGGATAACGATTTGTAGCTGTAAGTACATTGTGATTGCTTAAAGCATCTCCGTAATAGTCGCGGGAAGACCAGCCTACATCGGTACCCAGCCACATGTCCATTCCGAACTCGTCACTGAATGGGCTTTGCTTGTACTCCCTTACCCCATAGTATAGCTCATTGAGCGCTGTCTGAATATCTGAAGGTTTTGAATAGGCATTCCCTGAGGTGAGAAAATCCCGCGGAATCTCATTTAATATAACCTTTTCATTGCAGGCGGAGAAAAAAAGCGCCGCCGCGATGACGATAATAAATCTACCTGATTTCATAACTGATAATTTTGATAATATTTTTATAAAGACATGTTAAGACCGAACGTATAGCTTTTTATCAGCGGCCGGCCTCTTGTGTCCGGATCGGCAGTTTCAGCTAATCCTGCGCCCGTTTCCGGATCCCACCCTTTCCATTTTGTCCAGGTGTGGAGGTTCTGTCCGTTTACAAATACTCTCAGTTCTTTTATCTTGAGCTTTTTGAGAAAAGGTGCAGTAACATGATAAGAAAGTGTGACATCCTGCAACCTTACAAAATTCCTTTGCCGATATACATATCCGCCTATCGGTGGCAGGTAGTTCAAAGCAGGATATTCAGCATTAGGGTTTTCCGGGGTCCAGTAATTCCATTCCTTGGGTTGATTTTTGGTTGGGGGAATAATATTGTCGCCATCGATGTTCGGGGAGTTCGATGCATAATAACCATGCTTTCCTCCCTGTACCGAATTGAGGAACACCCGAAGCGTTAAGCCTTTATATTCGAACTCATTGAGCAATCCGACTCTGTAAGCAGGTTCAGAACGACCCAGAAAATCACGGTCAGCGGGATCGACAACATTATTCTTGTCGCGATCTTCCAATCTGTAATAACCAGGCTTATATCCGCTGGGGATATCATTATCACCGATCTGGTACATACCAACGATCCTGTAGTCATATATAGTACCCAATGATTTTCCTAGGAATAGTGAGCTGGCGACCAGGTCATCTTCTTTTCCATCTCCATTAAGATCAAGTCCGAGTATGGATCTCACTTCATTTTTAACGGTGGAGAAGTTCAGGCTTGTTCTCCATTCAAATTTTTTTGTCCTGACATTGGAAGATGTAAGTTGAAACTCAAAACCGCTATTGTGCATTTTACCAATATTGGTCGCTACATTCTGAAATCCTGTAACAGTAGGTAAAGCAATATTGTAAAGAAGATCACGCGTATTAGAATTAAAATATTCTATATTACCTCTGAGTCTTCTGTTCAGGATTTCGAAATCAAGACCCAGGTTTAGACCGGTTGTTGTTTCCCAGCCAAGGTCAGGATTTCCCAGAGACGAAATATACTGTGAGTTCACTACAGATGACCCATCTCCGAAAACATAACCCGGACGTAAAGTAACTGTAGCCAGTGTCTGGTACCTACCCACAGTCCTGTTCCCGCTGGCTCCATAAGAGCCGCGTAATTTCAAATATGATATCTGTGAAATATCCTTAAACAAAGATGTACTACTAAGCACATATCCCAGGGAAACAGATGGGAATACACCAAATTTTTTGTTCTCCCCAAATCCTGAGAATCCATCTCTTCTAATGGTGAAGCCAATCTGATATCTATTATTATACATATAATTCACTCTTCCCATCTGATAAAGACTTGCCTCATCCCATTTATCGGAGAACGCAGTTCTCGTACTTGCTGATTCCAGGCTGTTATAGCCAAGGGCTTGATTGGGGAACCCTTCCCCTCTTGCTGAATCGCCTTCAGCCGATCTTTCTTCACGTCCGTAGAGTAACGTCACGCCGATGCTGTGTTTATTAAAATCCCTGTTGTAGCTGATGATATTATCAAGGGTCCAGTCGTGAAAGTTCTGAACACGCTTTACAGCCTCTCCGGCATCATTGGAATAGTGCGGATCGAAATAATAATTTCTGTACATGGAAAAACGGTTGCCATAATTCAACCGGTATGTCAATCCTTTCACGGGAAGGTTCACCACAACATAATTAAGTGTATTGACCTGCAGGTTCTTTTCAAAATCATCCACCTCCGTCGGGAACAACGGGTTCCGGAAAAAATATCCGGATGGATTAATGGTGAGGGTGCCGTCATTATTGTAGGGATAACCAAGGATCGACGTGTGGTAGCCAAGCCAGGTGTCTGGCTCTGCTCCTGAGTAGTTATTATCGGATAAAAAAGTATTAGTACCTATTTTTAACCAGTCTGTCACTTTATTTTCCAGGTTGATCCTCATGGACACTCGTTTATACTTATCGTTAATAACAACGTCCTGCTGGTTGCTGAATGAGCCGGAAAGAAAATAGGATGTTTTGTCATTTGCACCGGAAATACTGATATCGCTTTCATACATCTGTCCCTTCTGTGTAATGATATCCCACCAATCAGTATATCTTTTTTGGTTCCAGTTGATTCTCTCTGGTATGAACATATATTGGGTGACGTCCACGTTTGGTACCGGCGTTGTATAATCCGGTCCGGTCCGGGTATTGATCCAATCCCAATCGAGAAATAACTGTCCATAATCACTTCCCTTATAATACACCGGAACGTGGGCCGCTTCACGGGATACATATTTTCCGGAGTAATTGATCGTGGGCTCCCCTTTCTTACCTTTCTTGGAAGTGATCAGGACAACGCCATTAGCCGCCTGAGCACCGTATACAGCAGAAGAGCTGGCATCCTTCAGTACATCGATTGATTCAATATCGTTCGGATTGATCTCATTAATAGTGCCGCGGTAGATTATACCATCCATTACGATAAGCGGCGACTGGTTACCTGAAATTGAATTCACGCCTCGAATGGAGAATTTTGGATCCTGACCGGCCGAAGTGGTCGTACCGACATTCAAACCGGGCACCGTTCCACGTAGGGATCCCAGCAGGGAAACGTTGGGCGATTCCCGGAATGCCTTGAGGTTGGCTGTGCTTACAGCACCTGTGATCTCCTTTCTCTTCACATCGCCATAACCTATCACCACCACCTCATTTAATTCCTGGGAAACTAATGCCATACTAACATCAACTACACCCGATCCGATAGCAATAATCTGTGTAGCATAATTCTTATGACTTAGTTCGAGTTCAGTACTGCCAGATTGAGCTTTAATTGAAAACCTGCCATTTGCATCTGTAGCAGTTCCCAGGGTAGTTCCCCTGATCATAACACTTACATCGGGAATTGGTTGCTTTGTGTCATCTGCAGTAACGGTACCGGTTATAGTACGATCCTGAGCGTTTATCTGCCCCCCTAATAAAATCAAGGTAAGCAGCATAAAGAATTGAATAGATCTTTTCATGTGCAAATTAGTTTTGATGATAATTAACAATTCTAAGTTAATAACATCCTGCACTTTCGAACTGAAAGTGGATCGATTTATTAACGGTAACGTTATCGAGAACGTTACCAATTTAAATGATCCCGGAAATCCTATTCATGCACTGCAGGCAGATGGTCTATTGATTCAGGCACCTGCCCCTGATCAAATCTCAGTTTTTTTTGATTTGGAAGTTTTTGTTTTGCATTAGGAAGAATATTTGCTGCAGTCTTATCCTTTGTAGCGGCCACGCGCTTCAATGTCTAGGTCAGTATGTCCTGCAATTTTGATTCTATGGCGATAGCAGTTGCGCGGCTGGGATCGAGCTGTGCCAAAGGTCCCATTGCATAACATACCACAAATGGAATATTCTGGTCTTTGTGATCTTCCTCTCTCCTGCTAAGATCCTTTACCAAATCATATTGAAAAGGGGATTGTTTTAGCAAGAAAGGTTGTATTAGAATGCAAATGACAATAAGCAGCTATAAGCCGGAACTAAGCTTATACCATTTATCAGGGGTAAACATTCCTGACCCCTCTTTTTTTATAGATATCCCATATCCCAACTTTGAATAATAGCTATCGAAATGATCACGCATGTATTTCATTTCTCCATCCCCACCGCCGTTCACATACAGATCGGTATAACGGAACGCCATTCGCAACATGCGGATATTGTCCCTCAACCTGCCCTCCGGTTCAGCATCAAATGCGTCTTCGAAAAATTTGTAGACGGTTTCTTTGTTCACGTTTTTTGCAAACCATTTTCCGGGCTGCTCATCTCCCTTTTGATCACTACCTTGCCCTTCGTAAACGCTCTCCGCGTATTCAATATACGACCGGATATGCGGCGCGCCCGCTCCAAATATTTTGCTGAACGTTTGGAGATTATCTTTCAATTTTAAAGAACTGTTATAACTCGTCCTGCCAAACATGTAAAAATTGAATAACAAATTCCACATATTGTAGCATTCAATCTGGGTACCGGCACCTAATGCGTATCCATTATTCTTCATATGCAGATAGATATCATCCAATTCGTCTGCCATAGGAAAATACAGATGATCCCAGGCGAAGCGACCCATGTAATATTCATAATGAACCAGCTTAGCTCCATTTGCAGCCCAATTTTTTGCGTTATTTATATACGGCGTACCGATAAGCGAACTTCCATCATTTTTACCGTTGCGCCGCACTCCTTTTGAATTCCAACTCGCCTGGTCTACCTGAACTGAAGGATGAAGTTGTATGCCCGGATAAGGCCAGATATCCACGTAAGTGAGCATATCAATTTTCGCTGAAGGATGATCTTTTGATACGACCTTTGCGACTTCATTTACAAAATAAGCATAGTTAGCTGTTTTGCTGTAAGGAGCACAATCCTTGCAAATGCATTGTTCCCCCACTCCATCGTTAGGCCACAAAGAAACGATGTCCACGTAGGGATTCCTGGTCAGCCAAATCGTTATGTTTTTCGCCACTTCTTCTATGGCTCCTCTATTCCTGCTATCCAATATCCATTGTCCGCCCCAGTGTGTAGTGGAAAAATAACGTGTTCCATCATCCTGTAATTTATAATATTCCGGATGCGTTTCATAATAGTGTTCCGGGAAATATGCATTGCCATTCATCGGTAGAAAAAGAGTGGTGGATTCATGATTACCTACAGTGAATGCTATTCCTCTTTTCCGCGCCTCTTCCAGCATTCCGTTGGCTTTATACGCTTCATAGACACTGGCCATTGCGAGTATTCTGTTGTATTTGTTCTTGATCATCCAATCAATGAAGGGAGCCACTAAGCCGTGATCGGTAGACACTTCCTGATAATGATTTATGATAGCGGTCCGGTAAGGAATGTCGGCCTTACTTTGCACCTTATCTATTGATGAAACACTGATTGTCTTTTGACTGGGGATGTATTCCCCAATTCCCTTACCAGGTTTACCGTAGGCCACGAAACTGCAGCCGAGATAAGTTTCCAGGAATTCATACACTGCATATAGCGTCCCTCTTTCATATTCACGCGGATTTTTACTGCTTCCCGCAAGAACCAATTTATTTTCACCAAATGTTTTTATCATCATGCCTTCAGGACCCGGCACTTCTGCATCAAATTTTACCTGGCTGATCAATTCAGCAGTTTTCTTGTTTCGTTCAGGGCCCCCGATCAGCAAAAGATTTCCACCTACATTATCTTTATCTGTTTTAATAGCAAGTAGAGCACCGGATATTTGCCGAATATACTTTTGGAGTTCTTCCGCCGCCAGATTTTCCCTGAGAGTTGCTTCCGAAGGTTTTACAATAACCGCGCGGGCCTTACCATTGATGGCAATATCCATCCCCTGCCGATAGGACTCTTTCACCGGAATAAATGAAGTAGAAACAAATAAGATAAGTACCGTTATTAATATTTTACTGATTTTCATTGTCTGGCTGTTTGATA